>JBJMLP010000070.1:0-13010 GCA_045805245.1 Actinomycetota bacterium
TGAGATCCGCACCGTCCGCGCCCGGCCGCCGCCGACCGGAAGCGTCACCTCGAGCGCCCGCGCCGCGTCGTCGAGCGACATCGGCGAAAGCTCCGTCATGCCGTGCGAGTTCAGCGTCCGCCAGAGATCGACCGGCTCTCCGCCGCCGCCACGGAGTGGAATGGTGAGCTCCATGCCGTCAGTCTGACGGTCTCGGCCGAAGCGCATCGCGACATCCGCTAGCGCGATCGCGTGAGAGCATGAGCGGCCATGCAGGAGACGATCCGCGACAAACGTTGGGGTCCGGCGCGCATCTTCGCGGTCGCGTTCGGCGTGCTCTACGTCGCCGTCGCGCTGACGGAGCTCATCACGCAGGACACGCTGACACCGGTCCTGGAGTACTCGGCGCCGCTCAATGCGGTCCACTGGGGGATCGGCGTGCTGCTGCTCATCGCTGCCGTGGCGGGAGAGTGGGTGTCCCGCATCGCTGCCCGCGTTGTCGGCGCCGCGCTGGCGGTCGTGACCGTCTGGCTGCTGTTCTCTCGCGGATCCTTCGAGGACCTCCTCGACTACCAGCAGCCGCATCCGCTCCCCGGGTCCTACATCGTGCTGTACGGCGCGACGGCGCTCGTGGCGCTCGTCGCGGGGTTCGTCTCGCTCCGACGGCGCCGGACCGACGCCGTCGCGGCATGAGCTCCGCGGCCTGGGAGGATCGGATGCCGTGATCGAGTTCACCGACTGGGCAAGCGACATCCTCCGGCGTTCCTACGAGGCAGCTCGGCGGTTCAACCCCGACGTCAACGTCCGGCTCCTGCGGACCGAGGACGGTGTCCGTTTCGACCTCACCGACGAGCGGAAGCCCGGCGACGAAGTCGTGCAGGGGGACGGCTTCGAGCTCCTCGTGGAGGAGAAGATCGAGGGGATCGTCGACGTCGTGGAGCCGCACGACCGGTTGATCCTGCGGCCGCCCGGATCGACGGAGCGAAGCGTCCGCGAGCCCCACTAACGCTGCGTCAGTTTCCGACCGGGCTTCAGGTTTCTCCGCCGGCGCGGTAGCGCCAGAACGCCGGCACGAGCGCCGCGAGACCCGCCGCACCGGCGACGCATAGCAGTCCTCCGGACACGACCGACACCGTCGGAGTGAAGATCTGGGCGACGACTCCGGCCTCGAAGTCGCCGATCCTCGGGCCGCCCGTGACGACCATGATGTGGATGCCGGACAGGCGGCCGCGAAGATGATCCGGCACCGACAGCTGCAGGATCGTTCCGCGGAACACCGCCGAGACGACGTCCGCTGCGCCGGCGATCGCGAGACAGATCAGGGCGATGAGCAGATGGTCTCCGACGAGGCCGAACGCGGCGATCGCCGCTCCCCAGAGGCAGACGGCGAGGACCACTGCCCGTCCCTGCCGGTGCACGCCGCCTACCCACCCGGCCGTCATCGCGGCGATCAAGGCGCCGACGCCGACCGAGGAGTAGAGCAAGCCGAGGATCTCGGGCCCACGGTGGAACTGCGTGTTCGCCAGGATCACGAACAGTGCCCGAGGCATGCCGAAGACCATGGCGATGATGTCGATAAAGAAGGTCGACTGCAGCACGCGCCGTCCCTTGAGGTAGGCGATCCCTTCCCGGATCGCGGCCATGCCGCGGGTTCGGCCGCCTTCCGTTTCGAGCGGCGGCATCGGGCGCAGCAAGAAGGCCGCGCCGATCGTCGCCCCATACGTGACGAGATCGATCCCGTAGGCCCACGGCAGCCCGAATCGGGCGATGATCACGCCGCCGATCGCCGGTCCGACGATGATCGTGATGTTGAACAAGACCTGGTTGAGGGCGAGCGCCGCCGGGAGGTTCGCCTCCCCGACGAGACGGGGCGTCATCGCCGACCGGGTGGGGAAGTCCAGTCCGGAGAGCGCCGCCGTGACCGCCGCCGCGGCGTAGATCAACCACACCGACGGATGTCCCGCGATCGCTCCGGCGAGCAGCGCTCCGGAGGAGAACACGTAGCCGAACTGGGTGAGCAGCAGCATCTTCCGCCGGTCGACCGCGTCGATGATCGAGCCGCCGGCGATCGAGGCGAGCATCAGCGGAACGAGCTGCACCAGCCCGACCAGTCCGACCGCCACCGCGGATCCGGTGATCGCATACAACTGGTAGAAGATCGCGACGACGGTGATCTGATGACCGGTCTCGGAGATCAGCTCACCGAACCACAGCAGGCGGTAGTCCCGCGACGCGCGGAGCGGGGTGACATCGATCGCGAGCTTTCGAACGATCGAGGAGAAATGGCCGCGAGGGACGGCCGCGGCGCCACCTTCGCCTCCGGCTTCGGGGGTCTCCGGCGTGTCCTGCATCGCGGAACGACCCTAGCAGCGGCTTCCGCGAGACCTTCTGCGACGCGGCCGCCGCCGCGCGGTGCACCGCGAGCGGTTGAAGGTTCCGAGATTCAGCCCGCGAGGGCGGTTCCCATCGCCTCGTCGAGGACGTGGAGGCCCTCCTCCAGCAAGTCCTCGTCGATCGTGAGCGGTGGGAGCAGCCGGATCACGTTGTCGTAGGTTCCGGCCTTCAAGATCACGACGCCGTTCCGGTAGCACTCCTCGACGATGCGGTTGCCCGTCCCCTTGTCGAGAGGCTCCTTCGTCTCGCGGTCGGAGACGAGCTCCATGGCGATCATCGCGCCGCGGCCGCGGATCTCTCCGATCTGGTCGTAGCGCTTCTCCATCTCGCGGAGCCGCTCCATCTCGATCTCACCGACCGTGTTGGCGCGCTCCACCAGGTCCTCCGACTCGATCTGATCGAGCGCCGCGAGGGCCGCCGCGGCGGCGATCGGGTTGCCGCCGTACGTTCCTCCGAGCCCGCCGGCGTGGACGGAGTCCATCACGTCCGCGCGACCGGTGATCGCGGAGATCGGCAGACCCCCGCCGAGCGACTTCGCGGAGGTGACGATGTCGGGAACGACGTCCTCGTGCTCGATCGCGAACCACTTTCCGGCGCGGCCCATCCCGGACTGGATCTCGTCGGCGACGAACAGAGCACCCGCGCGCTCGCAGTACTCCTTGAGACCCGCGAGGAAGCCGGGTGCCGGAACGACGAAGCCCCCCTCGCCCTGGATCGGCTCCAGGATCACGCAGGCGATGTTGTCCGCCCCGATGTGCTTGTCCATCTCGTCGATCGCGTACGCGAGGCAGCTCTCGCCGCACGTCTCCTGCGTTCCTCCGGTCGGACACCGGTACGGATAGGCGAAGGGGAGCCGGTAGACCTCGGGTGCGAACGGGCCGAAGCCCTGCTTGTACGGCATCACCTTGGCCGTAAGAGACATCGCGAGGAGCGTGCGGCCGTGGAACGCGTGGTCGAACACCACGACGCCGTCGCGTCCGGTCGCCGTCCGTGCGATCTTCACAGCGTTCTCGACCGCCTCGGCGCCGGAGTTCGCGAACATCGTCTTCTTCTCCGAGTCGCCCGGCGCGAGAGCGTTGAGCTTCTCTGCGAGCGCGACGTACGGCTCGTTCATCGTGACGTGGAAGCACGTGTGCGTGTAGCGCTCGGCCTGCTCCTGGACGGCCTTCACCACCGCGGGGGAGGTGTTCCCGACGTTCAGCACCGCGATCCCGGTGGACAGGTCGATCAGCCGGTTGCCGTCGACGTCCTCGATGATCGCCCCGGCCGCGCGCTGCGTGAAGATCGGGGTGGTGTTGAACACGCCGCGCGGAACCGCGGACTCTCGGCGCGCGAGGAGCTCCATGGACGCGGGTCCGGGGATCTCCGTGACGACCTTGCGCTCCTGCGGGATGTCCATCGGGGCTCCTCCGTCGCTCGGGCTCTCGGTTCGCATCAGTGTCGAGCGCTCCCGTCGTCCGCGACAGGCCCCGTCGGGCCCAAGGTGCCCTGGCCGTTTGTACGCTCCGGCGCCGGAACGGCCGAGGTCGGTATGCCTGGCGCCGCGCTTTGTACGCAACGTACAATCCGGCCATGACGGTCTCAACGCGGGAGCTGCTCCAGAACGGCCGCCTGGGGCTCAACCTCCTCGCGGGGGACCGGAATGCCGACCGTCCCGTCCGTTGGGTCCACGTGAGCGAGCTCGACGATCCGACGCCGTGGCTCAAGGGGGGCGAGCTGCTCCTCACGACCGGGATGGGGATCGGATCGACCCCGGCGAAGCAGCGCGCGTACGTGATGCGGCTCGCCGACGCCGGACTCGCCGCGCTCGGGTTCGGACTCGGCTTCTCTCATCAGCGGGTGCCCCGGCCGATGCTCGCCGAGGCGGAGGCGTGCGAGTTCCCGCTGTTCGAGGTGCCGTATCCGACGCCGTTCATCGCGATCACCGAGGCGGTGTTCACGCGGATCCTCGCCGAGCAGTACGAGACCCTCCAGCGCGCGGTGGACGCCCAGCACGTGCGGACGCGGGCGGGGATGAACGGCGAAGGCAGCGAAGGCGTGACGTCCTCCGTCGCGACGGTGACGAAGGGATGGGCGCTCCTGCTCGATCTCCACGGGCTGCCGATGGCGGCGACCTCGAAGGAGGCGGAGTCGCGCGCCGAACGCGTCTGGGACGAGCTCGGAAGCTCCCGTCCTGAGGGCACCGGGTTCAGCCTTACCCTCGTCGACCGCGGCCACCACGTCTGGATCCAGCCCGTGGGGCCGCAGGGTCGCGTGGAAGCGTTCCTCGCGGTCGGCAAGCCCGAGGCGCTCACGCAGTTCGACCGGATCGTTGCCGGCCACGCCCTCTCGCTCGTGGCGATCGAGCTCGCGAAGGCACGCGCCGTCGCGGAGGCCGAACGCCGGCTGCAGGGAGATTTCTTCGACGCGCTGGTGCGCGGCGACGTCGCGGCTCCCGATGCCTCCCGGGAGCTCGCGCGATTCGGCTTCGCGAAGGGCGGCGACGTGCAGGTCTATAGCTTCGAGACGATCGCCGGCAGGGACGCCGAACGGGAGCTTCCGTGGGCGGCGGAGGATCTCTTCTCCCGGGCGGGAGGCGGCTTCCTGATCTCTCCCGCCTCATCGGGGGCGCACGTCCTGTTGCAGGCGGATGCACAGCGCGACGCCGGTCAGCTGCTCAAGGCGCTGTCGGAGCGCCTCGGTGCGGAGGTCCGCGCCGGAACGGGGAGCGTCGTCGCCGTGGACGACGTCGCCCGGAGCCTCCGGGAATCCCGGTACGCGCTGCAGGTCTGCCGCCTGGAGGGATGGGCCTCCGCCGGGTTCGAGGACCTGGGCACATACCGCTTGCTGCTCTCGATGACCGAGCCGGACGCCCTCCGGGCCTTCGCGGAATCCCTCCTCGCGCCGCTCGACGCCTACGACCGCGACCACGGTGGCGAGCTCGCCACGTCCCTCCGTGCGTTCCTCGCGAACAACGCCCGGTGGGAGACGGCCGCGGCGGAGCTCTACGTGCATCGCCACACGCTCCGCTACCGCATGCGCAAGGTGGAGGAGCTCACGGGCCGCGACCTCTCCTCCTCGTTCGATCGGATGGAGTTCTGGCTGGCTCTCCGTGCGAGGGAGCTGCTGGCTGCGCAGGCGGAGGCTTGAGGGCGCGACGGCCGGAAGGCCGGAATGGACAGGCGGGCGCCGGGCGTTTGACGAAAGCGCGATTGGTGCGGTTCCGGCGCCCGGAGGCATACTGGACGCAGCCCGGACGTTCTTCCTGAGCGAGCGGAGAGACGGAGGTGGCCCCATGGCAACGGCGGTGAAGACCAAGCAGATGTACATCGGAGGAGAGTGGGTCGACGCTGCCGGCGGCGAGACGCTGCAGGTCATCAATCCCTCGACCGGCGAGACGATCGCCGAGGTACCGAAGGCGGGCGAGGAGGACGTCGACCGCGCGGTGGCCGCGGCGAAGAAGGCCTTCGAGGACTCCTGGTTCGACACGACTCCCGGCGAGCGGATGGCGGCGCTGCTCAAGCTCGCCGACGTCATCGACGACAACGCGGAGGAGCTCGGACGCATCGAGTCCGAGAACGTCGGGAAGCCCTACGCGGTGACGATGTCCGAGGAGCTCCCGGTGATGGCGGACAACGTCCGCTTCTTCGCCGGTGGAGCGCGATTCCTCGAGGGCCGCTCCGCCGGGGAGTACATGAAGGGCTTCACGAGCTGGCTGCGTCGCGAGCCGATCGGCGTCGCCGGCCTCATCGCGCCGTGGAACTACCCGCTCTACATGGCGGTCTGGAAGTTCGGTCCGGCGCTCGCCGCGGGAAACGCGATCGTGCTCAAGCCGTCGGAGTGGACGCCGCTCACCGCGCTCCGACTCGCGGAGCTCGCCGAGGGGATCTTTCCGCCCGGCGTCTTCAACGTCGTCACGGGCGAGGGCGTCCCCGCCGGAGACCGTCTCGTCAAGCATCCGGACGTCGGCATCGTCTCCCTCACCGGTGACGTCGACACCGGCAAGCTCATCTCCCGCAACGCGAGCGACACGCTCAAGAAGGTGCACCTCGAGCTCGGCGGAAAGGCTCCCGTCATCGTCTTCGACGACGCGGATCTCGAGACCGCCGTCGAATGGGTCAAGACCGCGGGCTACTTCAACTCCGGGCAGGACTGCACCGCCGCAACGCGCGTGCTCGCGGCCCCGGGCATCAAGGACTCCTTCGTCAAGGAGCTCGCCGCCGCCGCGGAGTCGCTGAAGGTCGGCGACATCATGTCGGAGGACACCGAGATGGGCTCGATGGTCCATCCCGACCAGCTGGAGCGCGTGAAGGGCTTCGTCGAGCGCGCGCGGAACGCCGGCGCCGACGTCGTCACCGGCGGCGAGCCGATCTCGAACGGCGGCGGCTACTGGTACAAGCCGACCGTCGTCACCAACGTCAACCAGGACAGCGAGATCGTTCGCCGCGAAGTGTTCGGTCCCGTCGTCACGGTGCAGGGGTTCTCCGACGAGAACCAGGCCCTGGAGTGGGCGAACGGCGTGGATTACGGTCTCGCCGCCTCGGTGTGGACGCGTGACGTCGGCAGGGCGTTGCGGATGTCGAGGAGGCTCCAGTTCGGAACCGTCTGGATCAACACCCACATCCCGCTCACCCCTGAGATGCCTCACGGCGGCTACAAGCAGAGCGGGCACGGCAAGGACATGTCGATCTACTCGATCGAGGAGTACACCAACATCAAGCACGTGATGGCGTCGCTCGAGTAGGGCGGCGTCGCACGTCGAACGAGACGGAAGCTGGTGAGTTCAACATGAGCACTCGGCCGTTCCTGGTCAACGGAGATTGGCGCACCGGCACGGAGACCTTCGAGGTCACGAGCCCATTCGACGGGGGCGTGATCGCCGAGGTGGGCGTTCCCACCGACGCGGATGTGGAGGAGGCCGTCTCCGCCGCGGCCGAGACCTTCGAGGAGAGCCGGCACCTCCCGGTGCACGCGCGGGCGGACGCGCTCGACCACGTCTCCCGCCGCGTCGCCGAACGGGTCGACGAGTTCGCGGAGAGCATCGCCCGCGAGGGCGGAAAGCCGCTCAAGTGGGCGAAGGTGGAGGCGACGCGTGCGATCTCCACGTTCCGCTGGGCCTCGGAGCAGATCCGGCGCGGCGACGACGAGTTCATGCGCCTCGACACGGAGGCGTCGCTCGGGTCGCGCGCGGGCCTGATCCGCCGCTTCGCGCTCGGCCCCGTGCTCGGCATCACGCCGTTCAACTTTCCGGTCAACCTGGTCGCGCACAAGGTGGCCCCCGCCATCGGCGTGGGTGCTCCGATCGTCGTGAAGCCGGCGCGCGCGACGCCGCTCGGCGCGCTGCTGCTGGCGGAGCTCGTCGCGGAGACCGATCTTCCGAAGGCGATGTACCAGGTGCTTCCGACCTCCTCGGAGGTCGCCGAGAAGATGGTCCGCGACGACCGGTTCCGGAAGATCTCCTTCACGGGGTCGTCCGGCGTCGGCTGGTACCTCAAGGGCATCGATCCGAAGAAGCGGTTCACACTCGAGCTCGGCGGCAACGCCGGCGTGATCGTGCACTCCGACGCCGATCTCGACCTTGCGGCGACGCGCATCGCGTTCGGCGGCTATTACCAGGCGGGGCAGAGCTGCATCTCCGTGCAGCGGGTGCTCGTGCAGTCGGAGGTCTACGACGACTTCACGGCTCGGCTCGTCAAGCACGTCGAAGGCCTGAAGACCGGAGACCCGCTGGACCCGACGGTCGACGTCGGCCCGGTGATCGACCCCGGAGCGCTCGATCGGATCTCGGAGTGGGTCGACGAGGCCGTTCAGCAGGGCGCGGAGGTCCTCACGGGTGGCAAGCGCGATGATCCCTTCTACGTGCCGACGGTGCTCGGCGACACGAGCCCGGAGATGAAGGTTCGCTGCGAGGAGGTCTTCGGTCCGGTCACGACGGTGAGCAGGTACGAGACCTTCGGCGACGCGCTCGCCGAGGTCAACAACTCCAAGTACGGGTTGCAGGCCGGCGTGTTCACGAACGACGTGAACCGCGCGTTCGAGGCGCACCGGGCGCTCGAGGTCGGCGGCGTCGTGTTGAACGACGTGTCGGCATTCCGCGCCGACCAGATGCCCTACGGCGGTTCCAAGGACTCCGGGTTCGGGCGTGAGGGCCTCCGCTACGCGATGGAGGAGATGACGGAGCCCCGCATCCTCGTGCTCTCCAACATCCCGCTCTAAGTGGCGCAGCCGATCGCGGTCCTC
Source organism: Actinomycetota bacterium (assembly GCA_045805245.1). Classification (GTDB taxonomy): domain Bacteria; phylum Actinomycetota; class UBA4738; order UBA4738; family JBJMLN01; genus JBJMLN01. The sequence continues at coordinate 8,593 of JBJMLP010000070.1, forward strand.
GGGGCGGGAGCCATGGGCAGTGTCGCGGCCCAGCTCCTCGCGCGCCACAAGGCCGACGTGGAGCTCCTCGTCCTCGACGTCGACGCCGACCGGGCGAAGCGGGTCGTCGAAAGGATCGGGTTCGGCGAGGCGCGGGGCTTCGACGCGACGTCGAACGAGCTGGAGCAGCTCCTGAAGGAGGTGCGGGCGGTCGCCGCCTGCCTTCCGTACCGGTTGAATCTCCCCGTCATGGAGTCGGCACTCGCGGCCGGCTGCCACTACGCGGACCTCGGCGGCCTCTTCCACACCACGAAGCAGCAACTGAAGCTCTCCGATCGCTACGAGGCGGCGGGGATCTCCGCCGTGCTCGGGATCGGCTCGGCGCCGGGGCTCACGAACGTCCTCGCGAAGCTCGGCGCCGACCGGCTCGACCGGGTGGAGTCGATCGATCTCGTCGACGGCGCGATCGAGGAGGGGGGAGGAGCGTTCGGGTTGCCGTACTCCGCGGAGACGATCATCGACGAGTTCACGCTGCCCGCGATGACGTTCGAGGATGGCGAGCTCCGCGAGGTGCCGGCCGGCTCAGGAGTCCTCCAGTGGGGGTTCCCCGAGCCTCTCGGAACGATGCCGGCGATCTACACGCTCCACTCCGAGCCCGCGACGCTGCCGGACACGATCCCCGGCGTCCGAGACGTCCGCTGGCGCCTTGCGCTTCCGCCGGCCGTCCACGACGGCTTCGCGCTGCTGACCTCGATCGGTCTCGCCGGCAGCGAGCCGGTGGAGACCCCGAGCGGCACGGTCGTTCCCCGCGACCTGCTGATCGCGATCCTGAACCGGATGCCGACCTCCGACGACGAGGCGAAGGACGTGGAGTACCTCGACATCCGCGTCGCGGGAGAGAAGGACGGCTCGCGCGTGGTCGCGACGGAGCGAGCACTGTTCACCCCGCCTCCCGAGGGCATGTCGGCCGGCTCGTTCGGCACGGCGCTTCCGATCACGGTGGCGGTTCGCTGGATGGCGGAGGGCATGGTCGCTCCGGGCGTGCATCCTCCGGAGACCGCGTTCGAGCCGCAGGATTTCGTCGACGAGCTCGCTCGCGAGGGCGTCGTCTTCAGCTCGTCGCTCGCTTAGGCGCTCCGAACCGCTCGCTCCGCGAACTCGCCCACGACCGCCGCCGCTTCTCGCTCCCTCCGGAAGAACAGATGATCCGCGTCTTCGAGGATTACCACCTCTCCTCTGGGGAACGACGCGCCGATCGCGCGGATCGCTTCCGGAGTCGAGAACCTGTCCCGCTCGCCGGAGACGAACAGGACCGGCCGGTCGAAGGCGGCCAACCGCTCGGGAGCGGCGAACGCCGGCCGCTCCGCGTACTCCTCGACGAAGCCGACGAGCACGAGTGCCGCAACCCGGTCGTCCTCGAGCGCGAGCCGCAGCGCGACATCCGCTCCGAAGGACACGCCCGTCACGACGCTCGGGCCGTCGACCTCTGCGCGCACCCGATCGAGCGCGGCCCGGGCGTCGAGCGTCTCCGCGACGCCGCCTCCGTGCTCGCCCTCCGAGCCCATCACGCCGCGGAAGTTGAATCCGAGGACGACGAAGTCTCGGTGCGCGAGCTCGTTTCGGATCGCCCACAGGATCGGATGGTCCTTGCTGCCTCCCTGGAGCGGATGCGGGTGGCAGATGATCGCCGACGCCACGGGCGCGACGGTCGGGCGGCGCAGCTCACCCTCGAGGCTCAGCCCGTCGGACGTCTCGAACCGGAGAGCTTCCACGGCGTGGGACGATGGCAGGCGTGAGCGCCGAGCGACAACGAGGCCCGACGGGGATCGCGTTGCGAGACCCGTTGCCCTGGCACGACCTCGAGCAGATCGTCGCCACGAGCGAGCAGACCGGATACTCGGCGGTGTTCCTCCCGGAGATCGCGGCCCGTGACGTCTTCGCGACGCTCACCGGGCTCGCGCCGGCAGCGCCGAGCGTCACGCTCGGAACCGGGGTCGCGACGACCGTCAGCCGGAAGGCGCGCATCACCGCGATGGCCGCCGCAACGGTCGCGGAGCGGTCGGGGGGGCGCATGCTCCTCGGGCTCGGCACCGGTCCGGCACGGAAAGGGGCGCTCGAGGAGTTACGGGCCTACGCGACAACCGTGCGCGTCCTCCTGAACGGAGGAGCGGCCGACGGCGAGCGGCTCACGCTCGATATCCCGCGGCCCGTGCCGATCTGGATCGCCGCGCTCGGTCCGCGCGCGATGCGCCTCGCGGGAGAGATCGCCGACGGCGTGCTTCTGAACTGGTGTCCGCCGGAGCGCGTCGCGTTCGCGCGCGAACGGATCCGCGAGGGCGCCGAGGCGGTCGGACGCGATCCCGGCGCCGTTCGGATCGGCGTGTACGTGCGCTCGGTCGTGGGCCAGGGAACCGCGGGCGACGCCGGCCTCCGGAAGGCCGCGGCGGAGTACGCCTCGTACCCGGCCTACCGCCGGCAGTTCGAACAGGTCGGACTCGCGGACGAGGCGCGACGAGCGGCGGAAGGCGACGTGCCGGAGGCGCTCCTCGGCGCGGTCGCGCTCCGCGGCGACGCCGAGTCCGCCTCCAACCGGCTGCAGGCCTATCGCGACGCCGGAGCGGATCTGCCGGTCCTGTATCCCGTCGCGACGCTCGACCTCGTGTCCTCGATCCTCGGAACCGTCTTCGGCCTGGCCCCGGCACCCGCCGTGGAGGACTGAATCCACGCCTCGTGGGGTAGACTGTATTTGCACGCTCGGCACGGTGAAAAAGGGGAAATCGATGACCTACACGATCTGTGAGCCCTGCATCGACGTGAAGGACAAGGCCTGCGTGGACGAGTGTCCGGTGGACTGCATCTACGAGGGTCCTCGGATGCTGTACATCCACCCGGACGAGTGCGTCGACTGCGGCGCCTGCGAGCCGGTGTGCCCCGTGACGGCGATCTTCTACGAGGACGACGTTCCGGCGGAGTGGAAGCAGTTCACGCCGGTCAATGCCGAGTGGTTCAACGACGACGTCTCCGGCGTCGGATCTCCGGGAGGGGCCGCGCAGGTCGGGCCGGTCGCCGTCGACCATCCCGTCGTCGCGAACTGGACCGTTCCCTCCTGACCGACAGGCCGGACCTCAGCCGGCCGCTTGCCTCGGTTCTGCCTCCTCCGCCGCCGCTTCCATCTCCGGCTGCCCCGGCGCCGCCGGGAGGAACACGCGGAACGACGAGCCCCCGCCGTCGCGTTCCTCCACCCAGGCGCGCCCGCCGTGGAGCTCCGCGAAACGCGCGACCAACGACAGTCCGACCCCGACGCCCGGAGAGTGGGTGGGAGCGTTCGGTCCCTGGCGGAACGGCTCGAAGATGGCCGCGCGGTATTCCGGCTCGATGCCGGCGCCCTCGTCCTCCACGGCGATGACGGCGCCGTCGTCCGCGGGCTCGACACGGACCCACACCCGCGAGTTCGCGGGCGTGTGGCGGACCGTGTTCGACAGGAGGTTCTCGACGATCCGCTCCAGCTTGCTCGCGTCGACCGGAACGACGACGGGGGTCGCCTCCACGATCACCTCGCGCGTGGAGGAGACCTCCGACTCGTGCACGATCCGCGGCACGAGCATCGAGATGTCGGAAGGATGGAGCTTCGGCTCCACGATGCCCCGGGCGAGCCGGTCCAGGTCGAGGAGATCCGTCACGAGCCGGTCGAGCTTCCGGGCGTTGCCCGCGATCCGTCGCGCGAGATCGTGGCCCTCCTCCACATCGAGGTCGATGTCGGCCCGCTCCAGCGTGACTGCGAGCCCGAGGATCGCCGCGAGCGGGGTTCGGAGATCGTGCGACACCGCCTGGAGGAATGTGTTCTTCATGTCGTCGAGCGCGCGGAGCCGCGTCGTCGCCTCCCGCTCCACCGCGAGCGCGTGTTCGACGGCGCGCTGCGCGTCCTTGCGCTCCGTGATGTCGAGCATGAAGCCCTGCCAGTACCGCGGGTTGCCGTCCTCGTCGTTCACCCGGGCGGCGGACTCACTGAGCCAGATCCAGTGCCCGTCCTTATGGCGGAAGCGATACTCGACGCGGAACGGCTCGCCGTTGGCATCAGTCCGTTCGTCCTCCCGGCTGACGACCTCGAGATCCTCCGGGTGGATCCGCGAGTCCCAGAAGTCCTCGACGCTCGTCCACTCCTCCTCGGTGTAGCCGAGGATCGATTCGATCTGGGGGCTCATGAAGACCTCTCGGTCGGGGCCTGTATCCACACTCTCCACGTAGGTGACAGCGGGGATGTTCTCCACCAGCGACCGGTACCGGCGCTCCGCCGCGCGCATGCTCTCCTCGGCGTTCCTGCGTTCCGTCACATCGAGCAGGAAGCCCTGCCAGTAGCGCTCCTGCCCGTCTTCGTCGCGCACCACGACGGCGGAGTCGCGGATCCACACCCAATGCCCGTCCTTGTGTTGGACGCGGAA
>JBJMLP010000071.1:0-2901 GCA_045805245.1 Actinomycetota bacterium
GGAGACGGTGAAGGGCTACGCCGGCCACGAAACCGGAGTGTTCGAAGAGGTCGCGCGCACGCGATCCATGGCCGCGGGCGCGACCGGCTCACCCGCGGAGCAGGCCGCCGCGGAGGGACCGTTCGTCGCGGCGCTCCGCCAGTTGTTCGCGGTCGCGGAGAACTACCCCGATCTGAAGGCCAACCAGAACTTCCTCGCGCTGCAGGCGGAGCTCTCGAACACCGAGGACCGGATCCAGACGGCGCGCCGCTTCTACAACAACAACGTGATGGATTACAACCGGCGGATCCAGTCGTTCCCGTCGAACGTGATCGCGAAGAACTTCCACTTCACCGAGGAGCAGTTCTTCGAGGTCGACGAGGCGATCCGCGAGGCCGGTCCGCCGCGCGTCGACTTCTCCGCGCGCGCGGGCGGCGCTACCGGAGCGGGAACCCCGCCCCCAGCTTCGCCGGCCCGTCCGTCGTCGCCCCCGCCGGGCTAGGCGCGTTCGCCGATCGGACGATCGGGCCCGCCTCACCGGGGCGGACGAGGTCGAAGATGTCCCACTGGTCCGCGTCCTTGTCGTAGCGGTCGTAGTAGATCGTCGTCGAGGGCCCGGACCCCGTGTAGGCGAACATGCTCCCGATGCCCGTGCCGCCCTCCATGGGCGTCACGATCTCCGACGGGCCGCCGAACGGGTACCGGATCAGCCGGTTGTGCGCGGTGAAGTCGGTTCCGGAGCGCGCGAAGAACACCGTTCCTCCCGGCGTCACGGCCGGCGCGTACTGGTCGAGGCCCTGCAGGTTCGGGATCCGGATCGCCTTCTGCGTCGTGAGGTTGTACCGGTAGACGTTGCACGCCGCCCCGTTCGGGCAGACGTTCCAGACCGCCCAGTTGCCGTTCACCTGCCCGGAGGCGGCGAACGGCGTTCCCGACCAGAGCTGCGTCGTGGTGTGCGACACGCGGTCGTACAGCTGGATCGAGTAGGTCGAGGTCGCATTCGTGTATCGCGTGAAGAGGATGTGGTTTCCCGACATCGTCGGAAAGAATTCCGTCGCGCTCGTATTCGCTTCCGGAACTCCCACGCGAGCCTTCGTGTCGAGGTCGAAGAGCTTCAGGTCGGCCTGGCCGTGGCGGATCTGGGTGTAGACCAGCGTGTTCGTCGACTGGTCGATGCCGCCGGTGAATCCGGAGGTTCCGGTCGCGTTGACCTTGAACTTCACGGAGGACTGTCCGAACGTCCGCGCGTAGACGTCGTGGTGCTTCGGCCGCCGCTTGGAGTTCTGCGTCCACGCGAGGTAGGTCGCGTTCGCGGTCGGAACCGTTTCCTCGAGCTTGCTGCCGCGGACGAGGTCCGCGTGTCCCACTCCGGCGAGCGGAAGGAGCACCATCGCGACGGCGCCTCCGAGCATCGCGGCACGAGCGTTCCATGTGGAGAGTTTCTTCGTCATCGGGTTGTCCTCCGTCCTGCCATACGTTGCCCGGTCATCGGCCGGATGCAAGCGTTCCTTCACTCTTTTCGGGATCCGCCCGGAGCGGCATCCGCCTCACGCCCCTCGTCGCTGTCCACCAGGCGGCCGCCCACGCGAGCGCCACGACGCTCAGGCCGAGGGCCGTGGCCCGTGGTCCGAAGTGGTCCGCCCCCCAGCCTGTCAGAAGGCTGGAGGTCGTGATCGTGACCGTGATGAACGCCAGGTCGAAGGCGAACACCCGCCCACGGATCCGGTCCGGCACGATCCGCTGGAGGCCGTAGGTGGAGAGCATCCACTGCGACCCGCCGCCGAGGTGCGCTCCGAGCACGGCGATCGAGGCCAGGATCAGCGTCGGCGTCACCGAGAAGACCGCGTAGAAGAACCCGAACGTCGCGAGGGAAAGGCCGATCGCCAGATAGAGCCTCCGGTCGTCCGGGCCGGAGATCCACCTCGCGAGGAACGGTCCGACGAGGGCTCCCACGCCTCGCGCGGCCATCAGGATCCCGTAGCCGATCGCCCCGGCCTTGAACACCTGGGTGGAGAAGACCGGCAGCAGGATCAGCACTCCCGCCGCGAGGCCGAACCCTCCCTTCACGACGAGGAGCGCGAGCACGCGGTGGTCCTGGCCCGAGTATCGGAACGTCTCCCGGGTCGCCTCCACGACGCTCGGGTGTTCCTCCTCGGTCTCGCGCGGACGAGACATCGCCCGATGGATGCCCGAGAGCATCACCGCCGACAGCAGGAACGAGGCCGAGTCCACCAGGAACGCCGTGTGCGCGCCGAAGGCCGCGGCGACGATGCCGCCGAGCGCGGCGCCGATCGCGAGCATCGTTCCCCAGGCGGAGCCCGTCAGCGCGTTCGCGGCGCTCAGGTCCTCGGGATCGACGAGGTTCGGAACGGCCGCGGTCGAGGCCGGCTCGAACACCGAGCTGAACGACGAGGTCAGGATGAGGAGCACGAACGCGAGCCAGACGGTGTTGGAGTCGTGGATCAGGAGGAACCCACAGCAGAGCACCGCCCGCGCGAGGTCGGAGACCACCATCAGGCGCTTGCGGTTCAGCCGGTCGGCGAGGACCCCGGCGAACGGAGAGGCGAGGAAGAACGGGATCTCCTGAGCGGCGAGCGCGAAGGCGACCATCACCGGCGAGTGCGTGAGATGCAGGATCAGCGGGAACAAGGCGACGATCAGGAACCAGTCGCCCCCGAACGAGATCAGCTGAGCGACGTAGAGTCTGCGGAAGTCTCCGTTCCGTGCGAGGAGCGAGAACGCGCCGCGAACGCCCTGCGTCCGCCGCGCTTCTTGGAGATGAGGGGCGTCCATGTGAGGCAGCCAGCCTACAGGCGCACAGGAGGTGCGAGGTGCTCGAGGGATTCACGTGGTTCCGTCAGTCCGCATACCGCTGGACCGACGGGGAGGAACGCCACGTCGGTGGAGATCGTCTCGAGCTCC
>JBJMLP010000072.1:0-11459 GCA_045805245.1 Actinomycetota bacterium
AGCGGCGACTCGGCTCTACGGGTCCTCCGCGCGGAGGATGCTCTCCACGCCGGCGGACGCGGTCGCCGCGTGGGCGGTCCGCCGGGCAGACGTCGTGCGCGTGGTCGGCGAGTACACCGAGCGGCTCGTCCGAAGCGCCGGATTCCGGGGTCCGATCGAGCGCTTCGTCGCGTTCACCGACATCAAGGAGTTCCTGACGACGCCGACGGTTCCCGCTCCCGAACGACCGCGCGTGCTCTTCGCCGGCGTGCTGGAACCCTATAAAGGAGTGGACGCTCTCCTGGACGCCTGGCGCCGCGTGGTTGCCGAGCGACCCGGCGCGGAGCTCGTGATTGCGGGTGACGGAACGCACTCCCCGGAGCTCCGAGCCGCGGCGACAGATCTCTCCGCGTCCGTTCGTTTCCTCGGACACGTCGGCCGAGACACGCTTCGCGCGCTGATCGACGGATCCTCGTTCGTCGTGTTGCCGTCTCGCTCCGAAGGCCTCGGCCGGATCGTGCTGGAGGCGTACGCGCGGAACCGCGCGGTTCTCGGCTCGGATGTCGGCGGCATCCCGGAGCTGGTGCAGGCCGGTGCCACGGGAGCGCTCGTGCCGCCGGGAGACCCCGAGGCTCTCGCCGTTGCGGTCCTCCGGCTGTTCGCGGACCCCGGTCGGACCGCCGAGATGGGCGAGGACGCGGGCGCATGGATCCGGGGCCAGCACCTGGAGGACGACTTCGAACGCGGCATCGTCCGCCTCGCGGAACGGATCGCGCGATGACGTCACTCGTGTTCGTGACGCAGCTGATCGATCCGGAGGACCCCGCGCTCGGGTTCGTCTGCGGCTGGATCTCTGCCCTCGCGGAGAAGCTCGACCGGGTCGACGTCGTCGCCAACGAGGTCCGGTGCGTCCCGAACTTTCCCGGAGACGTAGTCATCCATTCGCTGGGAAAGGAACGCGGCATCGGGCGGATCGGACGCGGACTCCGATTCCAACGCACACTCGCCTCGCTGTTTGCCGAGCGCAAGCCGGTCGCGGTGCTGGCGCATATGTGTCCGGATTACCTCACGCTCGGAGCGCCGCTCGCAAAGGCGTACGGCGTGCGGTCGATGCTGTGGTTCGCGCACCCCGCGAACTCTTGGCGGCTCGCAACGGCGGAGCGCCTCGCGGATCGCGTCCTGACGTCGCTTCCGGGCTCGTATCCGCGCGCCTCGCAGAAGGTGCGCGTGATCGGTCAGGCGATCGATACCCGACGACTCGACTTCCGGCCCGCTGAGCTCAACAGCGGTGCTCCTCGGATCGTGGCGATGGGCCGCACTTCGAGGTCGAAAGGGTTCGACACGATCATCCGCGGCGTCGCTTTGCTGCGCCGCCGGGGGATCGCGGCGACCCTCAAGATCATTGGGCCTTCGACGACCGAGGCGGAGCGACGCCACCGTGACGTCCTGGCGAAGCTCACAGCCGATCTCGGGCTCGTCGGGACGGTGACGGTCACGGATGGGGTTCCGCCTCATCGGGTGCCCACCGAGATCCGCGGCGCGGACGTTCTCGCGAATGCGATGGTTGCAGGAAGCGGCGACAAGGTCGTCTTCGAAGCCCTCGCCCTCGGGCTTCCCGTGGTCGTGTCCAACCCGGCGTTCGGTGATCTTGTGGACGGGGTCGGCCCCCGGTTCCGATTCCGGCCCGACGATCCCGAGGATCTCGCGGATTGCCTGTCGTCGCTTACGCAAACCGAGATGGGGGACGCGCTCCGCGTTTTGCGCTCGCGAGTAGAACGACAGCATTCGCTCGATCATTGGGCTGATGCGGTTCTTGAGGCCGCCGGATGAGAACCGTGGACACGCTCGAACAGCCGTACTGGCGCAGGTCCGCATGGTGGAAGCAAGCGGGTCGTTCGAGCGTGGTGATGTTCGGTGGCACCGCGCTCGGCTTCTTCACCTCCATCGTCGCGGCGCGAGCCGTCGGCCCGGTGCAGTTCGGACAGCTCGCGATGGCGACGTCAGTCGTCGCCTCGATCGCCACGTTCTTGGACTTCTCGCTGGAGGAGGCTGTCGTGCATCACGGCGCCCGCCTTCTCGAAGAGGGACGACCCGGAGACTTGCGTGCACTGTTGCGCGAATCGCTCGCACTCGATGCGGCGGTCGGCTCGGTCGTCTTCGTATTGCTGCTGGTGATCTCCGCGCCGCTCGCGAGAGCGGCGAGCGACGGTGCGCTGCCGCCGTTGCTCATCCAGCTCGCGGCCGTGGAGGTGCTCGCCACGACGGTGAACGGGACGTCCGGCGCGACCCTGATGCTCGGTGGCCGTCCGGAGCTCAAGGCCTGGACAACCGCGCTGATCACCGGGCTCAGGCTGATCTCGGTCATCGCCGTCGTTCACCTCACGAACGGCGGACCGGAGAGAGTTCTCTGGGGGTACATCGTTGGCGCGGCGATCGGCTCGGCGTTCCAGTTGCTGCTGGCCCGCAGGGTCGCTCGAGGTTGGGGCGGACCGCGGACGCCCAACCGGCCGGTGTCGCGGCGGCGGCTTGCATCGTTCGGCCTCCACTCCAGCGTCACGACCACGCTGATCGGGCTGCGGACCGCCGCCGCCGTTGTGGTGCTGGGTCGCGCCGCCGGTCCGTTCGCGGTCGGCCTCCTCACCGTTGGGATGCTTCCGATCACGCTGGCGACGGTGGCAAGCGCGCCGATCCGCCTCATGACGTTTCCAGAGCAGGCGCGGCTGGCGGCACGTGGCCGGGCCGACCTCCTTTGGGCAAGCATCCGGCTGTATACCGGGGTCGGCGTGGCAGCCGGAACCGTCGCAGCCGTTATCGGATACGCGGTCCTGCCGATGGTGTTTCGTCTGCTGTATCCGGATGACTACGCTGCAGGCGTGACGGTAGCCCGGATCCTCCTGCCGGCCGCGATCGCGACGCTGTCGGTTGCCTGGACCAAGGCCTTTCCGGCGGCTGTCGGAAGACCGGTAGTCCGAAGTTGGGTCTCGCTGGCGGAACTCGTGATCACCTTGGTCCTCGTCGTGCCGCTCGCCTCTCACGGCGTAACGGGTGCGGCCACTGCCATCTCGCTCGCGACGATGGCCTCTGCCGTCATCTGGTGGGTCGTCGCCCGCCGCATGTTGATCGCGATGGCGAACGCGCCGGAGTCCAGGCGATGAACGTGTCCAGCCATCGCGCTGTCGCCGGAGCGGAACATGACGCTGTCGAGCAGCATGGCTACGACATCCCTTACCACTGGGCGATGGGAGCGTTCTACCGATCCGTCAATGATCTGATCGGTGACCGCATCGCTCCGGTCGTTCGCGGTCGATCCGTACTCGAGATGGGTTGTGGAGACGGCTACATGACTGCGCGTCTGGCGCAGGTTGCGGAACGCGTATTCGGATTCGACGTGAACGAACGGGCGATCGCCTTCGCCCGCCTGATCGTGCGCGACAGCCACGTCGAGTTTGCGGTCGGCCGTGCACGAGAGATCGAGAGCTTCGCTCGGCGCCTCGAACGGGTCGACGTCATCGCAAGTTTCGAGGTCGTCGAGCATCTCGCTGCCGAGGAGCGACGCGCGTTCCTCACGAACAGCAGAGAACTCCTCGCCGCTACCTCGGGAACGCTTGTCCTCTCGACGCCGAACGGCGCCCACAGGCGCGGTCACCAGATGAACCCCCATCACTCCCACGAGTTCGAGCCGGAGGAGCTCCGGGCCGAGCTTCTCGGCGTCGGATTTCGGGAGGTTCAGATCTCAGGCGTCTACCTGCAGCCACCCTGGCCACGATTCACCGAACATGTCGCCGACACGGTTCCGTTCCGATCCGTCTTTCGTCAGCTCGCCAGAGCAGGCGAGGATCGCCCGGAGCGCTGCCGAACGTTGCTGAGCGCATGTCGAGCGTAAAGGCGGTCGAGACCGCGGCGTTGTCGTGTTTGGTGTTTCACGCCGAACGACTGGAACGAGAGGACGTTTGGAGCAAGACCGACCACTTGTTGCGAGTTCTGGAGGACAAGGGGATCCACAGCACCGTCTTCGTGCATCCGTACTCGGCGATCCGATCCGACATCGACATCCGGATGCGGATCCAAGAGATCTTGCTCCGCGGCCACGAGGTCGGTCAGCACACCCATTACTACGCACCGACGACCGGCAGTGGGAAGCCCGAGAGTGACCTAACCGCCGCGAATGTCCGCGCCTGCCTCGAGCGAGACCGCGAATACCTCGCACGCTCCGGTGCGGACCCTCGCGGCTTCACGGCGGGCGCGTGGATCGAACATCCCGTCGCATCCGGATGGCTCCGCGAAGCGGGTTTCGCATACGACTGCACAGGACGCACGTTCGGTTTACGTAGCTCGGCGCCGAACGTGGACCCCGACGCCGGATGGAATGGGCCGAAGATGGGAGATGGTCTCGTGGGTCTGCCCACCACGGCATCCGTCACGGAGGCCGTTCGGGAGTTGCCGAGACGGCGTTCGCCCACCGTCGAGCTGGATGCGCGGACTCGATACGAGCTCATCTACCTGCATGACTACGATCTCTTGCGTCGGTCCGTGCGGATGGCGGCTCGTGCCGTCGTGCGGTCACGGACGTCGAGCTGGCGTACAGCCGCGGAGCTGGCCGCCACCGTCAGAGTGCCGTCGTGAAGGTCGTTGACCGCGCCGTCGGCCCGATCCGAGACCGACTGGCTTTCTTCCCCGACGCGGAAGAGCTTCGGCGTCTCGCGGAAGGCACCGCCCCATTGGGCATCGTCCGCGTTCGCCAAACGACCGCCGACCCGGGTGGTCTTCCGAATCTCGTCTCCACGGGGGTGTTTCGCACGGCATGCGTCCGGCTCGTAGCCGACGACGACGAGTTGCTTGCCGGGATGCGCAAGGACACCCGCCGGGAGATCCGGATCGCGCAGGCGATGGAGGACCTCGAGCTGTCCTGCGATCGGGCCCCGGATCATGCGGCGTTCCTCGAACTATACGGTCGTTTCGCGCGAGCGAAAGGCCACACCAAACCGATGACGGAGCGTCGTCTCCGCGCCTACGAGCGCATCGCGGACGTGTGGGTGGCGAGGCTCGGGGGAGAGCCGGTTGTCGTTCGGATGATGATGGCGGATCCGGCCGCCGATCGAGTGCGCTTCCTGTACGAGGGAACCGCTCGGCTCGACGGGACGGATCACTCCCGCGTCACCGCCCCGATCGGGCGATGGATGCACTGGCGCCAGATGTGCGCGTATGCGGCCAAGGGGATCGGGTCGTACGACCTCGGTGGCATCGGAGACGGGAGCGGCCCCGTCGCGAAGTTCAAGCTGAGTCTCGGAGGAGAGCCACTCCAGGACCGATCCTGCGTGTTCGCCGGGTTGCCGATGCGGCCGTTCGCGCGACGGCTTCCCTAGGAACCGTCGCGACGAAACGTCGCGAGGAGATAACGGCTGGCATGGTTTCCGAGCACTGGTGCAGCTGCGAGCCATCGGTCTGCCCTATCCCACCCCGGCACGTGCTCCAGTCGACGAGGGAGCGCCTTGTATCCGGTGATCCGATCCACACGAAAGCCGTTGCGTTTCGCGAGCTCTCGTAGGTCTTCCATGCTGAACCATCGACGCACTCCGTAGGAGTCTCCACCGCGCTGCCGTACGCCGTGGTTGCCGAGGGAGTGGAGGTTATAGACGGAGAACACGAGAAGCCCGGACCGCTTGAGCACGCGACGACAGGCAACCAGGGTTGCGTCCAGATCGTGAGGAAGCAGGTGTTGAAGCACCTGGCAGCTCACGATCGCGTCGAATGTCGAATCAGCGAACGGCAGATCTTTCGAGTCGGCAGCGACGACTGGGATCCGGTTTGCCCTGCGATTCAGGACCAAGCTGGAGATCGAGATGTCCAGCGCGACCACGTCTGTCCGTCGTGCCAGTGTCTCCGCGATCCTGCCGGTCCCCGATCCGAGATCGAGAACGCGCAGTGTCGGGCTCCGGATCGCCTCGTCGAAGAGTCGGCGCTCGTACGCGTCGAACCGCGCGCCCTTCGTCCGCCGATACCATTCCTCGTAGCCGGCCGCTGCTCGGTCGCGCTTGTCTCGTTCCGCCTGCTTGTAAGGGTCCACCTGCGTCCTACGGTACTTTCCCATCGGACTCGGTTTCTCTGATCTCGGAGGTCGCAGGGATGAGCCGCCTACGCGTGCTCCACATCCAGAAGGTGAAAGGCCTCGGTGGATCGGAGAATCACCTGCGGACGCTCCTGCCGGCCTTCGCGCGGCGCGGAGTCGACGTGCGGATGCTGGTCCTCGCCTCCGGTGATTGGCGCCGCTTCACCGATCTCCTGCAGGCGGAGCATGTTCCGTTCGACATCGCTCCCGCCGGACCCGACCTCGATCCGCGGCCATCACGTGCCATCTCACGCGCGATCACATCGTTCGGCCCGGACCTCGTACACACGCACCTGATCCACGCGACCGTTCACGGGCAGCTCGCAGCGCGAAGGGCGAGTGTTCCTGCAGTGACGACCGCTCACAATATCGATCCGCGGATCCGACGCTTTCCCGTCCTTCAGGTTGCACGGCGCACCGGACGGAACGCGGCGAGAACGATCGCGATCAGCGAACACGTGCAGGAGTATCTGGAGGAGCTGCGTATTCCTCGTCCCGGCACGGTTCGAGTGGTTCCCTACGGCATCGACGTCGAGGGACGCCGGCTCGATCCGGATGCCCGAGCGGCTGCGAGGAAAGGGTTCGGGCTCGCCGATGACGACGTGACCGTGGCCGTCGTCGCGCGACTGATCGACGGCAAAGGACACGGAACGCTTCTGGAGGCGCTTCGAACGGCGCATGCGGTCGCACCGCGGCTCCGCTTGCTCGTGGCTGGAGACGGCCCCCTCCGGAGTTCCCTGGAGGAACGAGCTGCTTCCTTTCCCGAAGGCGTCGTCCGCTTCCTCGGGTTCCTCGACGACCCTCGGGACTTGATCGGAGCGAGCGACATCTTGGCCTTTCCGACGGAGTCGTCGATGGGTGAGGGCTTCGGTCTCTCCGCCTTGGAGGCGATGGCCGCCGGGATTCCCGTGATCGCCTCCGACGCGGGGGCTTTGCCCGAGTTAGTGCTTGACGGCGAGACGGGGATCATCGTCCCGGACGGAGCGGAGGACGGGCTGGCCTCAGCGCTCGTGCGTCTGGCGGGAGATCCATCGGAGCGGGTGCGGCTCGGCGAAGCGGGGCTCGCGCGAGCGCGCGAGCGGTACTCCGTGATGGCCATGGTGGACGGAACCCTGTCCGTCTACGGAGAAGCCCTCCGAAGGCCGGCCTCCATCGAACGTCCGCCGCCTCGATAGCCCTTTCCAGGCACGCGTGGCGTGCTCGGCAGGGCCGCGAGGGCTTCAGGCAGCCCTTCGGGCAGCCGATGCGGAGGCCATGGCGGCCACCCCGCGACCCAGGCACGGAGGAGACCCCCGCGTGCTCCGCGTGGTTACGCGGCTGAACGTCGGCGGCCCGGCCCGTCAGGCGCTGTTCCTCACCGACGAGCTCAGGAATCGCGGGTTCGAGACGCGCCTGGTTTGGGGCGCGGCCGGTCCCGACGAGGGAACGTTCGAGCCGTCGGACGACCTTCCCGCCACCTATTCCGCGTACCTCCAGCGCCGGATGGATCCGGCCGACGATCTCCGCGCGGCCGGCGCGATCGACGGCGTGATCCGCCGCTGGCGGCCGCAGATCGTGCATACGCATCTCGCGAAGGCCGGCGCCCTCGGGCGTGCGGTCGCCCACGCGCGGCGCGTTCCCGTCACCGTGCACACGTTCCACGGCCACGTGCTCCAGGAATACTTCGGACGTCTCACGAACCGCGCCTTCGCCGCAGCGGAGCGAGCGCTCGCTAGGCGAACCGATGCTCTCCTCGCGGTTTCGCCCCAGGTCCGCGACGACCTCCTGGAGATGGGCATCGGAACGCCGTCGCAGTGGCACGTCGTTCCGGTCGGCGTCGAGCTCGAGCCTCTCTTGCACGACCGGCCTTCGCAGAAGGATGCGCGCATGGCCCTCGGCCTCCCGATACAAGGGCCGATCGTCGGCTGCGTGGGCCGCCTCGTGAAGATCAAGGATCACGAGACGCTGTTCGCGGCCGCCGCGCGCTTGCGACAGGAGCACCCCGACGTGACCTGCGTCCTCGCCGGAGAAGGAGAGCTCCGCGAGGATCTGAAGGCCCGTGCGAAGGAGCTCCTCGGCGAAAGCTGCGTCTTCCTCGGCTGGGTGCACGATCTTCCGACGCTCTACGCGGCGTTCGACGTCGTCTCCCTCACGTCCAAGCTGGAGGGCACACCCGTCTCGTTGATCGAGGCGGCGGCCGCGGGCAAGCCGGTCGTCGCTACCCGGGTCGGCGGCGTTCGGGAAGTCGTCCGCGACGGCGAGACGGGGCTGCTCGTGTCGCCGGCGGATCCCGTCGCGGTTGCGATGAGCCTGCACACGCTGCTCGATGACCCCGAGGGAGCGCGCCGCATGGGGGAGGAGGGGACCCGCTGGGTCACCGATCGCTTCTCCTCGCGCCGGTTGGCCGACGACGTCACGGGCCTCTACCGCGAGCTCCTCGATCGCAAGGTTCCGCGCCGCAAGCGCCAGCCGCAACCCGGACGCGTTCGGACCGAAAGCGCGTTCGCCATCCGGTAGGGTCGCCGCATGCGCACGCTCGTAACCGGCGCCGCCGGATTCATCGGCTCCCGGTTGTGCCACCGTCTCGTCGAGGACGGACACGACGTCGTCGGCTTCGACGATCTCTCGGAGGGACGTCTCGACAACCTTTCCGACTCGCCGGAGGTCGCCTTCGTGGAGGCCGATCTCCGTGAAGAGGAAGCCGTCGCCCGGGCGGCAACGGGTTGCGACGTGATCTTCCACCAGGCCGCGAAGCGCTCCGTTCCGAGATCGCTCGTCGAGCCGCTCCTCACCACCGACGTCAACGTGCGCGGAACCCTGAACGTCCTGGAGGCGGCCCGCGGCTCGGGAGCCCGCGTCGTCTACGCGTCCTCTTCCAGCGTCTACGGCGACCAGGAGACGCTGCCGCTGCACGAAGGGATGCTGCCGGCTCCCAAGTCTCCCTACGCGGCGAGCAAGCTGGCGGACGAGGCGTTCGCCGTCGCCTACCACGGCTCGCTGGATCTCCCTACGGTCGGCCTCCGCTACTTCAACGTGTACGGGCCCCGTCAGGATCCGAAGAGCGAGTACGCCGCCGTCGTGCCGCGTTTCATCACCGCGTGTCTCACGGGAGCGCGGCCGGTCATCCACGGCGACGGAAAGCAGTCCCGTGACTTCGCGTTCGTCGACGACATCGTGCAGGCGAACGTGCTCGCGGCGCGAGCGTCCGAAGACGCGTTCGGGCGCGCGTTCAACGTCGGAGGAGGGGGCGAGCCGACGTCGATCAACAACCTCCTCGGGATCATCGCGGAGCTGACCGGCGCGACGCCGGATCCGATCCACGAACCCGCGCGTGAGGGCGACATGCGCGCGACGCAGTCGGACCTCACGCGCGCGAGGAACGTTCTCGGACTGGAACCGTCCGTCGACATCCGGGAGGGACTCCGCCGGACCGTGGAGTGGTTCTCGAAGGAGACGGCGTGAACGTCGCCGTGATCGGTACCGGGCGCGTCGGGCTCGTGACCGGCACGTGTCTCGCGAGCCTGGGCCACACCGTCGCGTGCATGGACGCCGACGAGACGCGCGTCGCGATGCTCCGCGAGGGCCGCGCACCGTTCCACGAGCCGGACCTCGACGACCTCGTCGGGAACGGACTCGCCGACGGAAAGCTCCGCTTCGTCGACACCGTCGCGGAAGCCGTCGAGGGAGCCGAGATCGCGTTCATCTGTGTCGGTAGGCCGCCGGTCGGCCGCGACGACCGGAGCCTCTCGGCCGTGGAGGATGCCGCGCGAGCGGTCGCGAGGGCGGCCCAGCAGGGAGTCGTCGTGGTCGTGAAGTCGACCGTGCCGCCCGGAACGAACCGCCGCGTCGCACAGGTGATCGCGACCGAACGCCCGGATCTCGAGTTCGACGTGGCATCCAACCCGGAGTTCCTCCGCGAGGGCCGTGCCGTGGAGGACACCCTCCGGCCCGACCGGCTCGTCGTCGGTGGCACCGGCGAGCGGAGCGTCGACGCGCTCCGGCGCCTCTACGCGCCCATCCTCCAAGCGGGATGCCCGTTGATCGAGACGGATCCCGCGACGGCCGAGCTCGCCAAGCTCTCGTCGAACGCCTTCCTCGCGCTCAAGATCTCCTACGCGAACGGCCTCGCTCGCATCGCCGAGCGGACCGGCGCGGACGTCTCGGACGTCGTCGACATCCTCGGGAGCGATCCCCGGATCGGCCCCGCGTTCCTCGGCGCCGGTCTCGGCTACGGCGGCTACTGCCTGCCCAAGGACGTCGCGATGCTGGAGAAGACCGCATCACGCGCCGGGTACGACTTCGGGCTGCTCCGTGAGGTCGCGCGGATCAACGATGAGGCCGTCGGCGCGGTGATGCACGCGATCGAGGAAGCGGTCTGGAACCTCGAGGGCAAGCGGGTCACCCTTCTCGGCGCGGCGTTCAAGCCGGGGACCGACGACGTGCGAGCGGCGCCGTCGCTTGCGCTCGCGCAGCGGCTGCTCGATGCCGGAGCGGACGTGGTCGTCTGGGATCCGAAGGCGGCGAAGCACGCCGCGGAGGAGCTTCCGGCCGTCGGCATCTCGGAGGATCCGTACGAAGCCGCCGTCGGCTCTTCCTGCGCGGTCGTCTGCACGGAATGGCCCGAGCTCCGGGAGCTCGATCTCGCCCACCTGGGCGGAGGGATGGCCGAGCGGATTCTCGTCGACGCTCGCAACGCGCTCGACGAGGAGGAGGCGCGCGCCGCCGGCTTCCGGTACGTGCCGATCGGGCGCGCCGGGAACTGACCGCAGCGGCGAGCGGCGTCATCCGGGAGGTTCCCTGGCTAGACTCTGGCGAGCGATCCGGAGGGGCTGCGACGCCCGCTCCGATGCGCTGGAGTAGCTCAGACGGCAGAGCACCGCCATGGTAAGGCGGGGGTCGCGGGTTCGATTCCCGCCTCCAGCTCCGACTCCGGCAGCGGACGGAAGGCCCTGTTCGAGCCGGTAGACTTCGGTGCCGGGCGGGGTAGCTCAGTGGCAGAGCAAGCGGCTCATAATCGCTGTGTCGGCGGTTCGAATCCGCCCCCCGCTACCAGGCCCTGACGGGAGAGGATCGATGGCGAAGAAGAAGTTCGAGCGGAACAAGCCCCACGTGAACATCGGCACGATGGGCCATATCGACCACGGCAAGACCACGCTCACCGCAGCCATCACGAAGGTCCTGGCGGACAAGGGACTCGCGGACTACACGCCCTTCGACGAGATCGACAAGGCTCCGGAGGAGAAGGAGCGCGGCATCACGATCGCGATCGCGCACGTGGAGTACGAGACCGAGAACCGTCATTACGCGCACGTGGACATGCCCGGGCACGCCGACTACATCAAGAACATGATCACCGGCGCGGCCCAGATCGACGGCGCGATTCTCGTCGTCTCCG
>JBJMLP010000073.1:0-3993 GCA_045805245.1 Actinomycetota bacterium
CTCCTTCTACCTGATCGACGCCGAGGGCGGGTTGTTCGGAGGGAGCAAGCTCGGACGGCTCGTTCGGATCCACGCGGACGTCGACGAGGGAAACGAACGGCTGCGTCTGACGTTCCCCGACGGCGCCGTCGCGGAGGGTTCCACGGATGTTCGCGGCGAGGCCGTCACGACGGACTTCTGGGGACGGCGGACCTCCGGCGCCGTGGTTCCGGGGCCGTGGACCGAGGCGCTCTCCGACTACGCCGGGCAGTCGCTGCGGCTCGTTCGTCCCGACCGGCCCGGAGACGCCCGCGACGTGTTTCCCGTTTCGCTGCTGTCGCTCGCCTCCGCGGAGAAGCTCGCCGCCGACTCCGGGAACGACCGGCCGAGGGACTCCCGCCGCTTCCGGATGCTGGTCGAGCTCGAGGGCTGCGAGCCCTACGAGGAGGACACCTGGGACGGCCGCCGCCTGCGTCTCGGACAGGCCGTCGTCAAGGTGTTGGGCCCGATCCCGCGATGCGTGGTCACCACGCAGGCTCCGGAGACGGGGGAGAAGGACTTCCCGACCCTCACGGAGATCGCTCGGCATCGCGGCCGCGGGCGGAACGGAACGCTCGATTTCGGCGTCTACGGAACGGTCCTCGAGCCCGGCGCCGCCCGCGTCGGAGAGGCCGCCGCGCCGGAGTAACACCGCTGTTCCGGGCGGCCCGTCCGCCCTTGGCGACCTCGGCGAACGTGCCTCGCCGTTTTGGCGTTGACAGGGGGGCGTGGGAGGATAGCGCCGACCCGAAAACGAAGGGGAGGTACGCATGGTTCGTTCGGCAAGGATGCTCGGCGTTTCGGTCGCCGCTGCGCTCATCGCCTCGGTCCTGTTCATCGGACCCGCGAGCGCCGGCCACCGAGGCGGCGACACGATCACGGTTCCCAAGGGTGGAGACATCCAGGGAGCCATCAACCGGGCCGACCCGGGCGACACGGTTCTCGTCGAGGCCGGGACCTACGAGGGCCCCGTCTTCATCGGGAAGGACCGCATCAACCTGGTGGGCGCCGGCGCGAAGCAGACGTGGATCGTGGCTCCCTCGGGAGGCAAGACTCCTTCCTGCGGCATCTGTGTGTTCGGCAACGCCCACAAGGGCGAGGTCACCAACGCGGTGTCGAACGTCCGGCTGAAGGGATTCACCGTCCAGGGCTTCCGGGACTTCGGCATCGCCGGGTTCGCGACCATGAGCCTGAGCGTGCGGAACGTCAACGCCGCCGACAACGGTGAGTACGGCATCACGGCGTTCACCTCCCAGGGAGCGCAGTTCGTCGGCGACACGACCTGGGGGAACGGCGAGGCCGGCTTCTACATCGGCGACAGCCCGAACTCACGGGCGATGCTCTGGAACGACGTCGCCTACGACAGCCAGTTCGGGTTCTTCTTCCGGGACGCGTCGTACGGGATGGCGCACGACAACCGCGCGTACGGCAACTGCGCCGGCTTCGTGGTCCTGAACACCGGGGCTCCCGGTCCGGCCAAGCGGTGGGACATCGAGAACAACTGGTCCTACGACAACAACCGCACGTGTTCTGCCGGCGAGGGTCCTGCGATCTCCGGGCTCGGAGTGGGCCTCGAGGGAACCAGCCACGTGAAGCTGGTGCACAACTTCATCTACGGCAACCACTCGTCGAACGGCTACATCGGGAGCGGGATCGTCGTCGTCAGCGGCAAGGACGACGGCGGCTCCAACCCGATCGGGAACGTCGTGGCGCGCAACAAGCTCCACGACAACTCGCCGTACGACATCTGGTACGACGGCTCCGGAAAGAACAACGATTTCGCGGGCAACCGCTGCACCTCTTCGAACCCCGGAGGGCTCTGCGGCTAGACCGATCGCGGATCGCATCACCGAACGGAGGCGGGTCCGAAAGGGCCCGCCTCCTTCGCGTTCTCAGTCGGGCATGAGCGCGATGCAGAACTCGTTTCCCTCGGGGTCGCGCATCACGCGCCAGCGGTAGCCCTGCTCCTCGAAGTCGCCGTCGAGGGTCCGCATCGCGCCAAGCTCTTCGAGCTCCCTCGTCGCGTCCTCGATGTTCGCGACCTTAAGGTCGAAGTGCATGCGGTTCTTGCCGGCTTTCTCCTCCGGCACGGCTTGGAACGTCACGCGTGGCGCCCCGTCGACGGGGCGGGAGAGGATCACGTAGCCGTCGCCGAAGCGCTCCTCCACGTCGACGCCGAGGACGCGGCTCCAGAACTCGGCGAGCCGCTCGGGATCGCGGGAGTCGACCGTGACGAAGCGGATCTCTCCGAGCGCGCCCGGGACCATCAGGCGCCGATCAGCTCGTCGGCGGCCTCGCCGTAGACCTGCGTGTGCCGGTCGACGTCGTCCTGCGTCGTCGCGGGAGACATCAGCGCCATGTTGTGGAACGGCGTCAGCAGGATCCCGCGGTTCAGCGCGTACAGGTGCATGAACGCGTCGAGGTCGTCGTCGGCGCGGGCGGCCGCCTCCGAGCCGTTCCGGGGCCGATCCGGCTGGAACAGATACTCCGCGCGACAGCCGAGGCGCGTGATGTGCCACGGAAGGTGCCGCTCCTCGATCACGCTCTCCACGCCGGCCGTGAAGCGCTCGGCGAGCGGGATCATGCGGCCGTACGCCTTCTCGGTCAGCACGTGCTCGAGCGTTGCCCGCATCGCGTGGAGGGACAGCGCATTTCCCGCGAGGGTGCCGCCGATTCCGCCGACGTCGGCCTCCTTCCAGGAGGTCGACCCGAGGATCCGCTCGGAGGTCTCCTGGCTGATGCCGTACGCGGCCGTGGGAACTCCGCTCGCGAGCGGCTTGCCGATCGTGAGGAAGTCGGGGTCGAGCTTGTGCGCTCGCGTGTAGCCGCCGGGGCCGGAACAGATCGTATGCGTCTCGTCGATCACGAGGAGCGTTCCCGTGCGCCGCGTGATCTCCCGTATCGCCTCGTGATACCCGGGCTCCGGAAGCACAATTCCGATGTTGGTGAGCGCGGGCTCCGCGAGGACGCACGCGACGTCGCCGGGCTCGAGCGCGCGCTCGAGGGCGTCGACGTCGTTGAACTCGATCACCTTGGTCGTGAGCGCGGGGTCGACCTGCGGCCCGACGCTTCCGACCCGAGGCCCGACGCTCCCGTCGTCGCGGATCGTCGCGACGGTCTCGTCGACGCTTCCGTGGTAGCACCAGTTGTAGACGAGGACCTTGGGACGGCCCGTGATCTGTCGCGCGAGGCGGAGGACGAAACGGTTCGCGTCCGTCGCGGTCAGGGCGAACTGCCAGTACGCCAGGCCGAAGCGGCGCGCCATCTCCTCGCCGACCCAGATCGAGTCCTCCGTCGGCAGCATCAGCGTGATCCCGCGGTGCGCCTGCTCCGCGATCGCGTCCGCGCTGATCTCGGGGGAGTGCCCCGTCATCGCGCCGGTGTCGCCGAGGCAGAGGTCGACGAACTCGTTGCCGTCGACGTCGGTGAACCGCGCGCCGTGCGCCTCGCGCACGAACACCGGATACGCGCCCGGCCACCGGGTCATCCAGTTCATCGGAACGCCCGACAGGAGTGAGCCCCTGGCCCGCTCCCAGAGCTCCTTGGAGCGGGGGTGCCGCTCCTCGAAGCTCGCCCGTTCACGTTCCATCAGCGCGCCGAGGCGGGCGCGATCCACGGCTCCCATGACGGCGCATCTTATGCGAGCGGTGAGGTCGCGCGCCGCGGGTACGGTTGGAGCCATGGCGTCCTGGACGAAGGAGAACCTCAAGCACACCGCGGGCCTGCTCAGACAGGGCAGGAACCCGGCGGCGACCGTCTACGACTCGATCGGGTCCGATTTCTTCCTGGCGCCGGCTCCCGGATGGCTGAACCTCGGGCTCTGGGAAGGCGACGGGAGCGATCCCGCGGAGGCCCCGGTCGCGGTGCGCCGGCTGGTTCGTCGCGTTGCCGCCGACCTTCCCCGCGATGGAGACCTCCTCGACGTCGGCAACGGCCTCGCCGCGCAAGACCCGCTGATCGCGGATGTGGCGTCCC
>JBJMLP010000074.1:0-4508 GCA_045805245.1 Actinomycetota bacterium
GTACTGGCCGTGCTCGTCGAAGAGGTTCGGATAAGTGACCCCGAGGTCTTGGAGTTGCGCCGTCGCCGCCGCTTCGTCGTCGCGCTGATCGATACCAAGGAACTGCACTCCGCGATCCTTGTACTGCTGCCACACTCCCTGCAGGATCCCCTGCTCCTTCCTGCACGGTCCGCACCACGTCGCCCAGAAGTTCACGACGAGCACCTTGCCGGCATACTCCGAGGCGGAGATGCTCCCGCCGTCGGAGTGCAGCGACGGGCCCGAGACCTGCGGGAACGGCTTCGAGACCGTGGAGACGCCGAGCGTCGACTCCGCCTCCTTGCCGGTGCATGCCACGAGCGCGAGGAGTGCCAGCGGAACGACGAAGCGCACGGTCCTATCGTTCGCGGAGCGACGAGCCGGTGGACTCCCGTCCTTCCGCGGGGTCATCCGACCGTGACCGTGCCCTTCATCGTGTCGGGATGGAACTCGCAGTGGAAGAAGTACTGCCCCGGCGGCGGCGCCTTGAACGTGTAGTCGGTGCTTCCCGGTCCCGTGACGGGGTCTCCGGTGAAGAGCGTCTTCGCGTTCGGGTCCGTCGACGGATCCGCGGAGAAGATCACGATGTTGTGCGGCACCCCGGCGTCGTCGTTCGTGAAGTGGATCGTGTCCTGACCGCCCGCAGGAAGCGCGATCGTCGTCTTGTCGAACGCGAGGTTCTGCGCGGTCACGTCGACCGGCGACGGCGCTCCACCACCGGCCGGAGGCTGCGCGCTCCCCGACGGAGGCTGGCCGGACGGCTCGCGTCCTCCGGGAGACGGCTTCCCCCCACCGCCCGGCGGCTGTCCGGAGGGCTCCCCGCCACTCGGTCCGGGCTTCTCTCCACCGCCCGGAGCGCCGCCGGCCGCGACCTCGATCGTGCCCTCCATCGTGGTCGGGTGGACGTCGCAGCGGAAGTAGTAGGTGGTGTCTGACTTCAACTCTCCGATGGAGAACGTCTTGACGGCCGGACCGGGGAACGGCTCGATGACCTGTCCGACGCTCGACGTGTAGTCCTTGTCGGTGAAGACCTGCACGTTGTGCGGCGTGCCGGAGTCTTGATTGTCGAACTTGACCTCGGCGGGCCCGGGCGGGGACGTCAGCTTCGTCTCCGCGAAGCCCTTCGTCGCCGCCCCGACGGGAGCGGTCACCGCGATGACGTTCGCCGGAGGTCCGGGCGGAGGGCCAGACGGCGCTTCCTCTCCGCTACCGATCGACGCAAGCGCGATGCCGCCCGCCACCATCGCGACGCCGGCGACTCCGCCGAGCATCCCGACGAGCGTCGCCGCGCGGATCCGCGGCAGGGAGGCGAATCGGATCGCGATCAGCATGATGGCGACCACGACCACGAAGGCCGTCACCGTCGCAGCGTGAGCGGAGAGCGACAGCAGGATCCGCGAGAAGCCGATCACGGGGATCGCGATGATGAGCAGCGCTCCGAGCGGGATCAGCAGCGGCAGGACGAGCCGGTCGCGGGTGGCTTTCCTCATCGGAGCCTCAGCAGAGATTTCGACTCCGTCATCGTGAGCTCAGTTCCGCGCGCACGTCTCGCTCCACGTCGCGCCATTGGAGGGGATCCATGCCGTCGCGCTCTTCGCGCGCGTGCCAGCGGAAGAAGATCACGGCGATCACCGTCCAGAGGATGGCGCCGCCGATGAGCTTCATGATCAGCCCGGCGATCTGCTGGTCGGCGAGCGCGGAGATCCCCCAGATCCTCGGAAACGTCTCGTAGATCGGATACAGCGGCTTCGAGCCGAACGTCAGGAACGAAGCCGGGATCGTCGGCACGATCGACTGCGCGAACAGGTAGACCATCTGTCCCGGCGCCGGGAGCGACGGCATCTCCGGAAGGGGCGACATGACCGGCCACCACATCAGCAGGGCCGAGCCGACGAGCGCGACGTGGAGCGCGAAGTGGAACAGCTCCGACTGCACCGAGAGCGTCACGATCGCGGGCCAATGCGAGAACAGCAGCATGCCATTGAAGATCGCGAGCGCCACGATCGGACGGGTCAGGAGGCGCGCCGCCACCGCGACCGGGCGGGGACGAAGGATCTTGCGGAGCATCCACACCGGCGTTCCCGCGATCAGCAGCGGCGCCGCGACGAACGTGAACAGCAGGTGCTGCACCATGTGCATGCTGTAGAGGTAGCGCTCCGCGAGGTCGTGGATCGGCCAGTCCGCGCCGATCCAGAGCACGCCGACCCCGAGCGAGAACAGCGTGATCTGCCGTCGGGTCGCGACCTGGTCTTTCGCGAGCGAGGCGCCCGGCGCGCCGACCGCAAGGCTCCTCCGCTTGTCGCGGATCGCCAGCAGGTAGGTCCCCTCCACGAGGAGGAACACGAACTCGACGGTCGGATGGATGTGGAACGGTGGAAGCGCCATCCGGTCCCCTAGCCCTGGAAGACCCGGAACGTCAGCAACACGATCGCGTAGACCGTCACCGCGAACAGGATCCCGCTCGTGAAGAACCGGGCGTAGAGCTTGTTGTCGAACTTCAGGTGCATGAACCACAGCACGACGAGCGTGAACTTGACGAACGCGAAGGCGAACAACAACGGGATCAACAGCGACTTGATGGAGTCGAGGTAGTAGACCGCGACCTCAGCTCCGGTGAGCGCCGCCAGGATCAGGGCGATGCGGATGTACTCCGCGTCGCTCGGGTGGCGGGCACGGCTCCGGCGCGCGAGCCGGGAACGGACCGCCGGGTCCGGCGCGTCCTGTGTCGCGGCGGTGGTGACGCCCTTCGGGTCCTGGACGGCCTCGTCGCTCATCTCGGCACCAGGTTGGCGTGGCCGGTCGGGATCAGGTAGACGACCGTGAAGATGATGATCCACACGATGTCGACGAAGTGCCAGTAGAGACCGACGAGCTCGACCGTCAGTGCGCGGTCCTGCGGCAGCCTCCCGGCGAGGGAAAGCGCGACGAGCGAGAGCAGCATCAGGATGCCGACCGTCACGTGAACGCCGTGGAAACCCGTCAGCACGAAGAACGTCGTTCCGAACAGGTTCGTGTGGAGCGTAAGCCCTTCCCGGACGAAGCTCGTGAACTCGTAGACCTGCCCGCCGATGAACGTCATGCCGAGCATCGCGGTGGCGAGGAGCCAGACGCGCAGGCGGCCGTGGTCTCCGCGCTGGATCGCCGCGAGCGCGAGCACCATCGTGAGGCTGCTCGCCAGCAGCACGAAGGAGCTCACCGACGTGTAGCCGATGTCGAACAGGTCGCTCGGATACGGACCGACGGTGCTGCGTCCGCGATAGAGCACGTAGGTCGTGATCAGGGCGCCGAACAGCAGGCACTCCGATCCGAGGAAGATCCACATCGCGACCTTGACGTTCGGAAGCCCGGTGCTGGTGTCGACCTCCACCTCTCCCTCGGAGGGAGGATGCGGGGTCATGTGCTCGCCGGCGGTGACGTCCATCGCTACTCCGCCGAGGGCTCCAGAGCCCACGCGTAGAGGCCACCGAGGAGAAGGGCCCCGCCCACGAACGCCATCCACCAGTGGTAGATCACGCCGTAGCCGAGCAGCGGGAAACCGAGCGCGGCGATGATCGGGTAGTACGAGGGCGAAGGCATATGGATCCCGTGCCCGTGCCCGCCGTGCTCCTCGGTCACCGTCGCAGCCGCTCCGGGCGCACCGGCGGCTGCCGCTGCGGCCGCAGCTCCCTCGGCTGCCGGCGCCGGATCGTCCGATGCCCCCGCGGGGACGGGTAGCACGCGGCCGCGCTGGTCCTCCGCGTACTTGCGGTGCCAGAAGTCGTCGAGAGAATGCACGACCGGTACCTCCTCGAAGTTGTACTCGGGAGGCGGCGATGAGGTCGTCCACTCGAGCGTCCGGGCGTCCCACGGATCGGCGGGAGCGTCCTTGGGCTTGCGCATCGTGATGATGACGTTCACGAGGAACAGCACGATCGAAGCCGCGATCATGAACGCCCCGACCGTGGAGACGAAGTTCCAGAAGTCCCATCCCTGGTTCGGACCGTACCGGTAGATCCGTCGCGGCATCCCCTCGAGGCCGAGGATGTGGAACGGCCCGAACGTGACGTTGAACCCGATCAGCATCAGCCAGAAATGGATCTTCCCGAGCGTCTCGTTCAGCAGACGGCCGAACACCTTGGGCCACCAGTAGTAGAAGCCGGAGAACAACCCGAAGATCGCGCCGCCGAACAACACGTAGTGGAAGTGCGCCACGATGTAGTACGTGTCCGTCTGCATGTAGTCGGCCGGCACGACGGCGTGCGTGACCCCTGATAACCCTCCGATGATGAACATCGCGACGAACCCGATGGAGAACAGCATGGGTGTCTTGAAGTGGAGATCGCCTTTCCACATCGTCGCGATCCAGTTGAAGATCTTCACTCCGGTCGGCACGGCGATCAGCATCGTGGAGACGGAGAACGCCGACTCCGCGATCGGGCCGAGACCCGTCGTGAACATGTGGTGCGCCCAGACTCCCCAGCCCATGAAGCCGATCGCGATGCCGGAGAACA
>JBJMLP010000075.1:0-2800 GCA_045805245.1 Actinomycetota bacterium
GCGGCGGGAGCGGCACCGGAACGACAACGACCACCGGCGGCGGCGGCGGCTCGTCGGCCACCACGCTCTCGCAGGCGAACTACTCGTTCACGCCGTCGAAGTTCACCGTGAAGAGCGGTTCGAGCGTCACAGTCAAGAACACGACGTCGGACACCCCGCACACGTTCACCATCAGCGGAGAGAACGTCGACGTGACCGTGAACCCGGGCGACTCCGCCAACGTCAAGATCGATCTGCCGAAGGGCACGTACCCCTTCTACTGCAGTTTCCACAAGAGTCTCGGCATGACGGGAACGCTCACGGTCGGCTGAGCCGCGGCATCCGTCCCAAAGAAGCATCCCGCACCTCGCGAGCCGAGGGTCCCCGACGGGCCTGGTAGAGCGGCGCGCGTCAGGCATCAGTGTCCGACGACGCGGTAGTAGAGGTACGCGAACGTCTCGCGGAGATAGCCGTCGAGCCGCGTTCCCTCGCTCCGCGCGGCGGAGTGCCACGTGGCCGATGCGTATGCCCGGATGCCAAGATCGGAGGCCATGCGCTTCACGCGCAGGTTGTGCCAAGGGTCCGACACGAGGAACGCCGATTCGAGTCCACGTTCCTGCATGAAGGATGCAGCCCCCTGAAGACTCTCGTACGTCGTGTTCCCCTGCGGGTCGGCGAACACCGCGCTCGTGGGGAGGCCCTTGTCGATCAGCCAGTCGCGGCCGGCCTCCGCCTCCGTCTGCTGGTCCCCCGGCTGGTTCGCGCCGACCACGAGTACCCGCTCGGAGCGCCCCTGGTCGTAGAGGTTCGCCGCTTGCTCGAGCCGCCCGACGAACACCGGTGACGGCGTTCCGGAGTACTGCGCGGCGCCGAGAACGACGATGACGTCCGCGTGGTCGATGTGCGCTGCATCGTCGACGTGCGCGGCTCGCCATACCGCGACGAACGTGACGCCGATGACGGCGACCACACCGATGACGGCGAGGAGGATGACGGCCAGGAACGGATGCCGCCGGATGACGCCCACCGACGCAATCTAGCAGTGCCCTCCGACGACCCCGCCGAACGTTCCCGCCGAAGGTTCCCGCCGGCCTCGTCAGCTCGCTGCGAAGCTCCCCGCGGGGAGCGTCGAGCCGGTCGCGGAGACCACATCTCCGTCTGCGTCCCGCGCAAGGATCAGGAAGTGCCCGGACGTCTTCGGCTTTTTCCCGAGATCCACCTGGACCGTTCCATCCCTCCGCGTCGTCACCGTGTGGTCCTTGCCGTCGTAGCCGACCGTGACGTCGGCGGAATGAGCATCGCCGTCGAGCTCGACGCCGATCCACGCCCGGGTGCCGCGTACGTGCACCGTGGGGAGATACTCGCCGTGCGGCATCACGTTCAACACCGACCAGGTGTCCGCAGGCGCGGCACGGAGATCGACGTCGAGCGGCCTGTCGACGCCCGGCTCGATCGCCTCCACGTTCGCCTTGCGCAAACCGAACCGGAGCGTGCGGATCCGCGCGTCGTTCCATCCGAGGACCGTGCTGGCGAACTGCGCCGCAACCGCGTTCGGGTCGTCGCGCCACGCTTCGCTCGGAGCGGCCACGGCGGCCCGATACGTGTCCTGCGGCCAGACCGCGTAGCCGTCCTCGAACGCGCTCCCCGCCGGCCGGGACGGCGGCTTCGAAGCCGGAGGAGAAGAGACCGCCGACGGAGGAACCTTCTGCGGAGGGGACTCGGAGCTCGAGCACGCCGCGAGGACGACGGCCACGGAGACGAGCACGCCGAAGCGTGCTCGTCTCCTTCCGCGGGATCCGCTCATCCGCAACTCGGATAACACTCTGGGGTCCACTGCTGGCGTCGGATCGAGTGGTACGCCGACTGCGACCGGTAGTCCTCCCACGCGATGCGGGAGCCGAGCGCGTCGCTCTTCGCCTCGACGATCCAGTCGGATCCGCCCGAGCCCTGCTGGTAGATCATCCCGATGTGCCCGCCTCCGCTGTTGTAGACGAAGGCATCCATGTTCGCCGTCGATGCATACCCCTTCTTCTGCGTCGTGAACGGGTCGCTGTCGACCGGATTATCGTAGTCGTACGTGGAGTACGGTCCATGGATCGACTTCGCGTAGTCGTACAGGCGGTACTGGCCGGCGCCGTCGGTGCCCTGGAGCGCCCAGGCGCGGAAGACGAGACCGGAGCAGTCGGCTCCCTCGCCACCGCTGTCCGGGTCGCCCGGCGTGTCGTCGCGGTCGTTCAGCTTGTAGCAACCGCCACCCCACTCGTAGCCCTCGTGATCGGCCTTCTCCGCGTAGTTCTGCGCCTGCGATCGCTTCCATGCCGGGATGCTCTGCGAGTCGCCGTCACAGTTGTTCGATGCCCACGTCGCAGCGTGTGCGACGGAAGCGAGAAGGAACACGAGTTGCACCGCGGCGCCTCCGACGACGAAGCCGATCGTCAGCCCGCCCATCGCTTTCCTGGTCCGAACGCTCATCGGTCACCTCCGAGGTCGAAGCTCTCGATCGACATGCCGTTGGCGTGGTCGATCGCCTCGAGCACCCGCCCGTCCGCCCATCGGACCGTGGAAGCGCGGGCGTCGGCCCGCGTCGACGGCTCCGGCAGCAGGGAGAAGCTTCGCACCGAGCCTGCGGCATCGAATCGGAATAGCCCGACGCCGTTGTGGTGCTCGCTCCAGACGCCGAGGGCGAGCGCGGCTCCACCGTCGGCGAGCGGCTGCGCGAAGTACTCGGTTCCCGCGCGGACGCCGTCCGGCAGCGTGAGGATCGTTCCGTGCTCGGCGCTTCCGCGACGCCAGGTCAGTGCCACACGGCCCTCATCCAGGA
>JBJMLP010000076.1:0-2921 GCA_045805245.1 Actinomycetota bacterium
CGCGTTGTTCGTGGCCCCGGCGCTGGTGTTCATCAGCCTGATCGTCGGGCATCCGATGGACTTCATCTTCAGCCCGTTCGAGGTGGCGGCGGTGGGCGTCTCCACGTTGATCGTCGCGATCGTGATCCGCGACGGGAGAAGCAACTGGCTGGAGGGAGCTCAGCTGCTCGGGGCCTATGTCATCATGGCGATCTCCTTCTTCTTCGTCCGGGGCTTCTGAGCAGGTGAGAGCTAGTATGCACAAGACTAGTGCGGCGATGCGTGGACTGCTCCTCCTCGCCGTCGCGCTCCCCGTCGTCCTGCTACCCGGGTCGGCGCAGGCGAAGTCGTTCCACTTCAGCCGCGTGCTGATCGATGCCACGGTGCTTCCGGACGGAAGCCTTCAGATCGTCGACCATCGGACGTACGACTTCTCCGGAGACTTCCACGGCGCCGATTACACGATCCAGTGGCCGTCGGACAGGATCGAGGATTTCAAGGTCGAGGAGAACGGGAAGGCGTTCCACGTGGACTCCAATCCGTTCGTGAGCCCGTTCCACGCGGTGTGGTTCTACCAGGCCTCGGACGAGCAACGGACGTTCACGATCTCGTACCGGGCGGACTGCGCCGTCGACGTCTTCTCCGACACGGCGCATCTCCTGTGGCAGTTCGTCGGAACGGGCTGGACCGTTCCGTCGGACTTCGTGAAGGTGACGGTGCACCTTCCGGGCGTCGCGGAGAAACCTCCGCCCCGGCCGCCGAGCTGCACGGGCGCGGGAGCGGGGTTGCCGGCGATCC
This sequence comes from Actinomycetota bacterium, assembly GCA_045805245.1. Classification (GTDB taxonomy): domain Bacteria; phylum Actinomycetota; class UBA4738; order UBA4738; family JBJMLN01; genus JBJMLN01. The sequence goes on from JBJMLP010000076.1 coordinate 778, forward strand.
CCGGTGGTTCGTCGAGCTCGTCGCTGCAGGACCAGATCGACGCCGCGATCGCGAAGGCGTACCAACAGGCGGGGCTGAAGCCGCCGAAGGACGTTCTCGGCGCCCGGCATGATGGGAGCGCCGCGGACGAGCGGGGGAAGTTGAAGACGCGGTCCCTGAAGCCCGGAGAGGTGCGCGCGTGGGGTCACGGGCCGTTCAACGGCAACGTCAGCATCCCGAGCCCGAACACGGTCGTGTATACCGTTCGGGACCTCGAGCCCGGTGTCTTCGTCGAGGGCTCGATCGTGTTTCCGCCGGAGTCCGTTCCGCTCGCGCCGCAGCGCAAGTTGGATCGCCTGCCGGGGATCATCGCGCACGAGCGAGAGCTGGCTTCGGAGGCGAACGCGCGGCGGCATCTCCACGATGTCGAGGCGGCAGCCACCCGCGTGCTGTTCGTCCTCGTTCCGCTCCTGATGGTGCTCCTGGTGGTCATCTCGCGGATCCGCGACCGGGAGCCCAACGTGCCCAGGATCCTCCGCGAGCCGCCCGAACCTCCGGAGACGATGCATCCCGTCGACCTTGCGGCGATCTGGGGGTCCTACTCGGGAAGGCGACCTGCCGGGAACGCGTATCGAGCGGAGATCCTCTACCTCGCGCAGACGGGGGTCATCGAGCTCGCGCCGGTCGGCCTCGTCTCCGATCCGGAGGACCTCACGATCAAGCGCAAGAAGGACCCCACGGCCGAGGGAGACGTCGACTTCGTGGAGTTCCTGTTCTCGGGCAACGGGAGCGAGCCCGTGTCGCTCAAGGATCTCCAGGCGACGGGAGGGCGCAGGAACAAGCTCCGTCACTGGTGGTCGGATATGGGCAAGCGTACGGAGACGGTCTCCGCGGCGATCCGGAACGGCCAGCACCGGTGGGAGTCGTTCTCCGTGGGCGTCCTCGCCGTCGCGACGGTCGCGTGGGCGTTCTACGCCGGCGCCGGCATCGTCGGGCCGTTCGCGTTCTGGCTGATCCCGCTCGCGCTCGTCGGATGGGTGGCTTCCGCGTTCGCGATCCGTTCACGCCTGAAGCCGGAGCTTCGGGAGCGCATGGCGCGTTGGCGCGCGTTCCGGCGATTCCTCAAGAAGTTCTCCTCGCTCCCCGACGCGCCCGCGATGGCGGTGATCATCTGGGAGCGCTACCTCGTGTACGCGACGGCCCTCGGCGTCGCGAAGAACGTGGAGAAGCAGGTCAAGGCGCTCGTTCCTCCGGAGGAGCTTCCGCCCCCATTCCCCGGCGCGCCGCCCGGGATGGGCGGGTACGCGTGGAACGCCGTGTTCATCAGCTCGATCCACACCCACGAGTCCTCGACGACGGCCGCGGCGCTCGGCATCAGCAGCTCGACCAGCCACGGCGGCGGCTCGTGGAGCTCCGGCGGCGGGTTCGGCGGTGGTTTCGGCGGAGGTGGAGGCGGAGGTGGCGGCGGAACCGGCGGAGGCGCCTGGTAGCCCGTCGTCCGGGCGGTATCCGTCCCGCACCTATCATCGGGCGATGAGCGTCGTGTTCTCCGAAGACGGCCGGGACTTCGTCCGCCGCGACTGGTCCGCGCTCGTGAAGGCCGATCCCTCCGCCACCATCTTCTCCACGCCCGACTACCTCAAGCTCTACTGGGAGGAGTTTGGCGAGGAGCTCGGCCTGCTACTCGCCTTCGTCGAGCGAGACGGAACGCAGGTCGGCGTCGCGGCGTTCGAGGATCTCGGAGGAACGATCCGGTTCCTCGGCGGTACGGAGGTCACCGACTACCTCGGCCCGGTCGCCGCTCCCGTCGACATGGAGTACGTCGCGACGGGGGTGGTCCGTGGGCTCGTCGAGCGCGGTGGGTGGGAGGAGCTCGATCTCCGCGGGCTCCCCGAGGACCAGCCGTGGTTGGACCTCCTCCGCAAGGCGGCGGAGGGCGCCGGTCTCCGGACCGAGGTCACGGACGACAAGGAGCCGGTCGCGCCGTTCCTTCCGCTTCCCGGAACGTGGGAGGAGTACCTTGCGTCGCTTCCGAGCAAGCTCCGGCACGAGATCAAGCGGAAGGCGCGCAAGCTCGAATCGGAGCTCGGCGCGTACACGATCGTCGAGTCGACGGAGGAGACGCTGCGCTCCGATCTCGATCGCTTCGTGGAGCTCCACCGTTC
>JBJMLP010000077.1:0-3658 GCA_045805245.1 Actinomycetota bacterium
GCGACCGGTGGCCTCCGCCAGCCCGCGGTCCTTTCGCAGCTTGCGCACGGCGAGGTACTCGAGGATGCGGTCCTTCACGTCCTCGAGCCCGGTGTGGTCGGCGTCCAGCACGCGCCGCGCCTCCGCGATATCCAGGTTGTCCTCGCTCCGCGTGTTCCACGGAAGCTCGGTCATCCAATCGAGGTAGGTGCGGATCCAGCCGTACTCCGGCGACTGCTCCGAGGTGCGCTCCAGGCGGCCGAGCTCGCGCTCCGCCTCCTTGCGGACGTCCTCCGGCATGCCGGCCTCCGCGATCTTCTTGCGGTACTCCTCGACGACGTCCTCTTCGGTGTCCTCACCGAGCTCCTTGCGGATCGCTTCCATCTGCTGGCGGAGGAGGAACTCGCGCTGGTTCTTCTGCATCCCGTCGGCGACGTCGGTTCGGATCTTGTCCTTCAGCGTCGCGTCCGCGAGCGTGTCCTTCGCCCATGCGAGGACGAGCTCGAGGCGCTTCACGACGTCGAGCGTCTCCAGGACCTCGACCTTCTGCTCCAGCTCGAGGTCGGGGGAATAGCCGGCCGTGTCCGCCATCGCGCCCGGATCGGAGATCCCGCGGAGGTAGTCGGCGACGCCGGAGATACCCCGCGCCTCGACGATGCCCTCGACGGTCGCGCGGTACTCCCGAGCCAGCTCGCGGGCGCGAGGCGTGTCCGCGCCCTCGTCGGACGCGTCCTCGATCTGGACCCACGTGGCGTCGCCGGTGCCGGGAACGCCGATGCCAACCCGAGCGCGGGCGGTGCCTCGGATCACGAGGGCGTCCATCCCGCTCGGGAGGATGCCGACGTCTTCGACCGTGGCGACGGTCCCGATGCGCGCGTAGGAGCTTCCGAGGCGCGGAACGAGGAGGAGCTCGCCGTCCGCGGCCCGCGCCGCGGCAACGGCACGCTTCGCCTCGTCGCTCTCGAGCGTCAGGGTCACGACCATGCCGGGGAGGACCACGCCGGTGGTCAGGGGGAGAAGAGGAAGGATCTTGGTGTCGATCTCTGCCATGAGTTGGGCTCCTGTTCGGATCGTTGCAATAGCAATGAACGCGCGCCTCGCGTCAGCTATTCCAGCCTAGGCGATATCTCGAATTACTTGTAATCGCCGACGTCGGGAGGCCGCGGAAACTCCTCACGGCCAGCGTCGTAGGCTCGGCGGGATGGAGAGGCTCCGCTTCGCGACCTACCTCGCGCCGAGCGTGCGCCCGGTGTACGAGTTCGTCGCCGACGCCGTCGGAGAGCGGCTCGGCATCGAGACCGAGCTCATCGACGGTACCTCGTGCGACCGCTTCACCTCCGGGGAGGGCGACGTGGCGTTCATCTGCGGCCTCCCCTACGTGGAGCTCGCGACGGGCCCGGAACCGCCGATCGAGCTCCTCGCCGCCCCGGTGCTCTCCGGCGTCCGCTACGGAGGACGTCCGATCTACTTCTCCGACGTGATCGTTTCGGCCGGCTCCGACATCCACTCCTTCGAGGAGCTCCGCGGCCGCTCGTGGTCGTTCAACGAGCCGCACTCGCACTCCGGCTACTCCGTGACGCGGGCGCACCTCGCCCGGATCGGAGAGCCGCGGGGCTTCCTCGGGCGGGTCGTCGAGGCGGGTTTCCACCAGCGATCGATCGAGCTCGTCCGCTCTCGAGCCGTCGACGGGAGCGCGATCGACTCCCAGGTGCTCGAGATCGCGATGCGCGACGAACCGTCGCTCCGCAACGAGCTCCGGGTCGTCGAGACGCTCGGTCCCTCGACGATCCAGCCCGTCGTCGCGTCGACCGCTCTCGCCGCGCCGCTCCGGCGCGACCTCCGCGGGATCCTGCTCGACCTCGGCCACGCTCCGGACGAACGGACAGCTCTCGATCGAGGCCTCGTCGCCGGATTCGAAGCGGTGGAGGACGCCGACTACGACGACATCCGCGCGATGGTCGCCGACGCGGAATCGGCCGGCGTCGACTGGTGCTAGCGACCCCCTGAAACCTTCGGATCGGGTGAGGCTGCGGTACGCTCACCGGAATACCGGGCCGGCGAGACCGGTTGCCTCCCCGAAAGAGACCCGCACGGAAGGAGCTCCCCGTGGGATTGCTGTCGTTCGAGGGTGAGAACGCCCGGGAGAAGGCCATCGTCCTGCTGACGATGTGCTTCGCGCTCGCGATGGTGATGCTGGACAACACCGTCGTGAACGTCGCATTGCCGACGCTCTCGCGCGATCTGGAGGCCGGCGTCAGCCAGCTGCAATGGATCGTCGACGGCTACGTCCTCGCGCTCGCGTCGCTGCTGCTCACCGGCGGGATCCTCGGCGACCGCTACGGCCGCAAGCGCATGTTCCTGACCGGTCTTTCCATCTTCACGCTCTCCTCGCTCGCGTGCGGACTCTCCCAGTCGAGCCAGATGTTGATCGCGTTCCGCGCCACCCAAGGCATCGGCGCGGCGCTGCTGCTCCCCGGAACGCTCTCGATCCTCACCGTTACGTTCCCGCCGCAGGAGCGCGCCCGTGCGATCGGTCTGTGGGCCGGCGTCTCGGGCCTTGCGCTCGCCCTCGGCCCGACGCTCGGCGGGTGGATGGTCGAGAACCTCGGTTGGCAGTCCGTCTTCTTCCTGAACGTCCCGATCGGCATCATCGGCTTCCTCGTGGCGACGTCGACCGTGCGGGAGTCGACCTCGGAGCAGGTGCGGAAGATCGACGTTCCCGGTCTGCTGCTCGGAACCGGGACGCTTTTCTTCGTGACCTACGGCCTGATCGAGGCCAACCAGTTCGGTTGGAGCGATCCCCGTATCTGGGGAAGCCTGGTCCTCGGCGCCGGGTTGCTCGTCGGGCTGCTCGTGGCCGAGAGCCGGAGCGAACATCCGATGATGCCGCTGCCGCTGTTCCGGATCCCGGCGTTCTCCGCCGGAAACCTCGTGGCGTTCTCGATCGCCCTCGCGATGTTCGGCACGTTCTTCTTCCTGAGCCTGTACGTGCAGCTGATCCGTGGCTACTCCGCGTTCGAGGCGGGTTTGAGCTTCCTTCCGCTGACCCTGTTGATCATCGTCACCGCGCCGAACGCCGGGAAGTACGCGCAGCGTCACGGTTCCCGCGCCCCGATGACGTTCGGGCTGTTCCTGGCGGGAACGGGACTGCTCCTCTTCACGCTCCTGACACCCACGACGCCCTACCTGCTCATGGTCCCGGTCCTCGTGATGATGGGCCTCGGCATGGGCTCCACGATGGCGCCGATGACCGCCGCGGTCATGAACGCCGTCGGCCCGCAGCGAGCCGGACTCGGCTCGGCGATGACGAACACCTCCCGCGAGGTCGGCGGCGTCTTCGGCATCGCGCTGCTCGGAACGATCCTCACGACGCGGCTCGGGAGCGTGTTCTCCGGGGATATCGTCAGGCTGCCGCTGTCGGCAGCGCAGCGGATCGGCCTGGACACCGCGGCCAGTCACGGCACCCTCGACCCCAACGTCCTGCGAGCGCTTCCCAGCGCGGTGCAGGGTCCGGTCCAGGCGGTGTTCAACAACGCGTTCATGAGCGGGTTCCACGTGGCCGTCCTCGTCGCGGGCCTCGTGATGTACGCCGCCGCCTTCGCCGCGTTCCGGTTCATCCCGGCCGGGGCCCACGGTGACGACGCGACGCACGCGGCCGCGCAGGAGCAGGAACCGGTCC
>JBJMLP010000078.1:0-6056 GCA_045805245.1 Actinomycetota bacterium
AGGAACGCGGCGAGCTCGCCCGCACCCGTCTTCCCGTCTGCACTCCGTCCGTTCTCCATCCGTTCGTCCTCCGTGCGTGTTCCGGTCGGGGGGCCGGCAGCTGCTGGGATTCCCGGCCCGGAGACTAGGGTATCGAGGAGTCCGAGGAGGGACGAGCTTGAACCCGCTGCAGCGATCTCTGGACCGCATCGACGCTGTGCAGCAGCGCCACACGTGGCTCGCCTTCCCGTTCGCGGTCTTCAAGAAGTTCGGCGACGACCGGGCCGGGAACCTCGCCGCCCTCATCGCTTACTACGGATTCTTCTCGTTGTTCCCGCTGCTCCTCGTCTTCGTGACCATCGTGAGCATGGTGATCGCCGGAAATCCCGAGTTGCAGCGGCGGATCATCGACTCGGCGGTCTCGCAGTTCCCGATCGTGGGAGAGCAGATCGCGAAGAACGTCCACGGGATCAAGGGGAGCGGCTTCGCGCTCGCCGTCGGGGCCATCGGCGCTCTCTGGGGTGGTCTCGGCGTCGTCCAGGCCGCGGAGAACGCGATGAACCGGGTCTGGAACGTTCCTCTCAAGGACCGGCCGAACTTCCTCAAGTCGCGGGTCCGCGCGATCCTCATGCTGGTCGTTCTCGGCGCGTTCGTCCTCTGCTCGGCGGTCCTCAGCGGATTGAGCTCTTCTGCCCCTGGGCTCGGGACGGTGCTGCAGGTCGTCGCGATCGTCGGGTCCATCGCGCTGAACCTTGTCGTGTTCCTCGCGGCGTTCCGGATCCTCACCGCCGAGGATCTGACATGGGGCGACGTGCTGCCGGGCGCGCTGTGCGCCGCCGCGGCGTGGAGCGCCCTCCAGTACCTCGGAACGTATCTCGTCGCGCACCAGCTGAAGAACGCGAGCGCCGTGTACGGCCTCTTCGCCGTCGTGATCGGGCTCCTCTGGTGGATCTACCTCGGCGCGCAGATCACCATCCTGTCCGCGGAGGTGAACGTGATCCGCAAGCGACGGCTCTGGCCGCGGAGCCTCGCGCAACCTCCGCTGACGGACGCGGACAAGCGGACGCTCGCGGGCCTCGCGAAGGAGCAGGAGAAGCTCCAGGAGCAGGAGGTGGACGTTCATTTCTCCGAGGGCGGGGGATCCCAGGCCGCAACCGACAACGCGGACGGCGCATCCTCGAACGACGTCTCCGGCGCCGAGGACGGAGCCGCTCGAGAGCCGACGTCGCCGCGTTCCGCGAAGCGATAGGGTTTTCTCCCCCGAGTCCTCGGGTACGACGGGATTCGAGCAGGAGGAGGTCGGTCCCATGAGCGAATCTGCGAGCACCGTCGGCGTGTCGGCTGAGGAGAACAACGGCTCGCCGCTGACGGAAGCCAAAGAGGCGGGCAAGGAGATGTCCGGTCAGGTCCAGGAAGCGGGCCGCGAGATCGGGAAGCGCGCGAAGGATCGCGTGCGGCAGGAGATCGACCGGCGGGCTACCGACGCCGGATCACAGGTCCGATCGGTCGCCGACGGTCTCCGTCAGGCGGGCGAGGACCTTCGCAAGGAAGGGAACCCCTCGATCGCGGGCGTCGCGGACACGGCGGCGGAACGGATCGACGGTGTTGCGTCCTACCTCACGGAGTCGGACGCGGACGCGCTGTTGCGCGACCTCGACGCGCTTGCACGGCGTCAGCCGATGCTCGTGATCGCCGGGGCGTTCATCCTTGGAGCCCTCGGCGCGAGGTTCCTCAAGGCATCGAGCCAGAGGTCATAGGCGGGGCCACGATGGCCGTTCGCGATCCGCAACCCGCCGACGACCTCCGCGATCAACCGATCTCGGAGGTCGTGAAGACGCTGTCCGAGGAAGCTTCGACGCTCATCCGTCAGGAGCTGAATCTCGCGAAGGCGGAGCTCGCGCAGAAGGCGAAGAACGCGGGCGTCGGCCTCGGCATGATGGGGGCCGCGTACGTCTTCCTGCGCCTGACGATCGCGACGGCAACCGCCGCCGCCATCCTCGCGCTCGCGATCCCGCTCCCGGCCTGGGCCGCCGCGCTGATCGTGACCGTCGTCTGGCTGCTGATCGCGGGCGTGTTGATTCTCCTCGGTCGCAACCAGCTCAAGCGCGGGTTGCCGCCGGTGCCGCAACAGACGATCGAGACCGTGAAGGAGGACGTCGAATGGCTCAAGAGCCGGACGCGATCCGCGCGGAGATAGCTGCGACGAGGCAGCGCATGGGCGACGCCGTCGAGGCGCTCGCCTACAAGACCGACGTCAAGGCGAGGGCCCGCGACAAGATCGCGGAGATGCGAGACATCGTCACCACGGCGACCGAGTCGTTCGTCGCTTCGGTACGCGAACCCCTCGACGGAGAGACCACGGAAGAAGGTGCAGGTATGTCGACGAACACCACGAGCTCCACCAGCTCCATGAGTGCATCGAGTCAGGAGTGGGAGGACGAGGGCGGCCTCCTGAAGCGGAACCCACTGGCCGTCGCCTTCGGAGCAGCGGCCCTCGGGTTCCTCGCGGGCCTGTTGATCCCCGCCACCCCGGCGGAGAACGAACGTCTCGGCCCCGTGGCGGACCACGTGAAGCAGAGCGCGCGCGACGCCGCGCAGGAGGCCGTCGGTCGTGGCAAGGCCCTTGCTGCGGACGCTGCGGCCTCCGCGACGGCCGCCGTGAAGGAGACGACGGAGAACGCCGTCGCGGGGAACGAGTCGAGCTCCACCGGATCGGGCAGCTCGAGTTCCGGCTCGAAGCAGGGCACCAGCTCCGGCTCGAGCACCGGCTCCACGTCGAGCGGCTCCAAGCCGAGCAGCGGCTCCGGTTCGGGCAGTTCGAGCACCGGCTCCGGTTCCGGCTCGAGCAGCAGTTCGAGTTCGAAGCCGAGCGGCTCGGGCTCCACCTCGTCGCCGAGTTAGCCGCTCTCGGCCTCCTCAGCCGCCACCGGAGGCTGAGCGACCGAGGCTCCTCGCGCTTCGAGGAGTTCGAACAGGGTGCGAGCGTCGCGGACGGCAGCGCCGCCCGGGTCGTTGTTGAAGTAGACGTAGACGTCTTGCGCCGGAAGCTCTGTGAGGCGGTCCGCCCAGCGGCGGAGCTTCGCCCGCGGATAACCGGATCCGCGCTGCGTTCCCTGATGGAACCGGGCGTAGCTCCAGCCACCGGTCACGTGAGGCGGAACGCGCGCACCGGGCCGGTCGGCGAGGACGAGCGCCGCTCCGGCGGCGTCGAGCAGCGACCGGGTCGCCTCCGTCTCCCAGGAGGGATGGCGGAACTCGAATGCCGAACGCGCTCCCTTCGGGAGGAGTTGGAGGAACGTCGCAAGCCGCTCCTCGTCGGCGGCGAGCGTCGGCGGCAGCTGGAAGAGCAACGGGCCGAGCTTCGGACCGAGCAGCTTTGCGCGTGACCAGAAGAGCTCCATCGGCTCCGCTGCCTCCCGGAGCCTGCGGATGTGTGTCAGGTAGCGGCTGACTTTCGGCGCGATCAGGAAGCCGGGCGGCGTTCCGTCGCGCCAGCGTTCGAACGCGGCGTCCGACGGTAGGCGGTAGAAGGAGTTGTTGACCTCCACCGTCGCGAAGCGTTCCGAATAGAACGCGAGCCACCCGCTCTTCGGCAGGGTGCGCGGATAGAAGCGACCCTTCCAGGAGTCGTACTGCCAGCCGCTGGTACCGATCCAGAACGTCCGCCTCACCTCCTTTCCGCTCGCCGGGAATCTTTCCCAGGCGTCCGCTCTCCAGGCATGTCCGGGGCGATGAGAGGGGATTTCAGGCCGGCTCGCTTAGAGCTCCGATCTCCGGGGAATGGACTCGCCGCCGGCCGCCGTGCCGGGTGGGGAGGCGATCCAGCCTCGAGCGGGCCGGAGGCCGAGGCCCGGAAGGGAGGAGCGCTATGGAGGACAGGTCGAAGGTGTTCCACGGCATGATGGCGGGCCGGAGCAGCTCGGCGAGCCGCACCTACCCCGCGAGGCGTGTCTGTGCCGAGCGCACTTGCACGACACAGCTCTCGATCTACAACCCGAGGGAGTTCTGCTGGCAGCACGAGCCGAAGCGGACCTTCGTCCTTCGAGCTCCACGCAAGTCACGGAACGCCGCCTAGCGAGCCTCGCGAGGATTCCGTGCCCCGGCTCCGCCGTGTCGACTGCACCGCACCCGGCCTCACGAGGCGCCGGACCGGCAGAGGGTTCACCTATCTCGCCGCCGGCGGCACGCGCGTATCCGCGGAGGTTCGCGCGAGGATCGAGTCCCTCGCGATCCCGCCGGCGTGGGCCGACGTGTGGATATGTGCCGATGAGAACGGGCATCTCCAGGCCGTCGGTACCGACGCCGCCGGACGGCGGCAGTACCTGTATCACGAGCGTTGGCGCAAGCGGCGCGACCAGGAGAAGTTCGACCACGCGCTCGAGTTCGCACGTGCGCTTCCGCACCTTCGCGCCGAGAGCACGAAGCATCTTGCGCTGGAGGGTCTTCCGGCAGAGCGGGTCCTCGCCTGTGCGGCGAGGCTCCTCGATCGGGGCTTCTTCCGTATCGGCTCCGAGTCTTACGCCGAACAGAACGGCTCCTACGGGCTCGCCACCATGAAGAAGGAGCACGCGCGGCTGGACGGCGACGAGGTGGTGTTCGACTTCGTCGCGAAGGGCGGCAAGCACCGCGTCCAGTCGATCGTCGATCCCGCCGTCGCGGAGGTGGTGCGAGCTCTCAAGCGTCGCCGCGCCGGAGGTCCGGAGCTCCTCGCGTACCGCGCGGGCGACGGATGGCACGACGTTCGTTCGAGCGACATCAACGACTACATCCGCGAGATCACCGGCGGGGCCTTCTCGGCGAAGGACTTCCGTACCTGGCACGCGACGGTGCTCGCGGCCGTCTTCGTCGCGCAGAGCGACGCCGTTCGGTCCCGCGCGGCGACGAAGACTTCCAGGAAGCGCGACGTGAGCACCGCGGTGCGGCAGGTCTCGGAGTACCTCGGCAACACGCCCGCGATCGCGAAGTCCGCCTACGTCAACCCGCGGGTCATCGACCTCTACGAGGACGGGACGACGATCGGCGGAGTCGCACGACGCCGCTACCCGTCCCCCGAGAAACGGCAGGAGGCACTCGAGCGCGCGGTGCTGCGGATGCTGCGGAGGTAGGGTCGCCAGTCGTCAGAAGGCGAGCGTCTGCTGCCCCGCCTTGACGGCGAGCACCGGGCAGGACGCGTCGAGCAGCACGGCCTGCGCGGTGCTGCCGGTGATCACCTTGCCGACCGGGCTGCGGCGTCGCAGCCCGATCACGATCAGGTCGGCGGAGACGTCGGAGGCGGTGTCGATGATCGCCTCGGCGGCCGAGACGGTCGTGGTGGACTGCCGGACCTCGTGGTCGACACCGGCGTCGTCGAGCTCGGCCGCGATCGCGTCCAGGTCCGCAGCGCTGGCGAAGCTCGGGTCGGAGTTGTCACCGTTGCGACCGGCGTTCACGACGACCAGCTTGCCGCCGTCGCGCCGGGCCAGGGACAGGGCGTGGTCGAACGCCGTCGTCCCCTCCCGGGTGGGAAGGTAGCCAACCACGATGTTCACCGTGACCTCCTCCAGACGTCGCCAGCTTCAGCGAAGGGTCTGCTCGCCGTCCTCGACGGTCTTGGCACCCGTCATGATCGCCACCGCGTCCTCCATGCTGTGCGTCTTGGGGCTGATCACGCCGACGCAGCCGCCGAGGCGCTGGATGTGGATCCGGTCCGCTGTCTCGAAGACGTTCGGCATGTTGTGGCTGATCAGGATGACGGCGAGGCCGCGGTCCCGCAGGTCGCGGACCAGGCGCAGCACCTGGCCGGTCTCGCGGACGCCGAGCGCGGCCGTCGGCTCGTCGAGGATCACGACGCGTGAGGCGAACGCCGCCGCGCGCGCGACCGCGACGGCCTGGCGTTGGCCGCCGGACATGAGACCGACGGCGCCGTGGTCGTCCAGGCTGACCTGGAGCCGGTCGAGCGTCGTCCGGGTCGCGGCGGCCATCTCCCGGCGGCGCAGGATGCGCAGCGGGCGGGGAAGCCACGACGGCGAGGCGAGCTCCCGGCCCGCATAGAAGTTGTCGGCGGGGCGCAGGTTGTCGAAGAGCGCGAGATCCTGGTA
>JBJMLP010000079.1:0-11802 GCA_045805245.1 Actinomycetota bacterium
ATGAACGCGCTCAACCCGGTGAAGACGGTGGAGACGCAGATCATCGAGCCGATGGCCTACCACCAGGTCGCGGAGGGTTCGGCGGCGAAGAAGCGTACGGGAGAGCTCCTCGAGATGGTCGGCATCTCCGCATCCGCCGGGGCGCGGTATCCGCACGAGTTCTCGGGCGGCATGCGGCAACGTGCGGCGATCGCGATGTCGCTCGCGTGCAAGCCGAAGGTGCTCCTCGCCGACGAGCCGACGACCGCGCTCGACGTGATGGTGCAGGCGCAGATCCTGGAGCTCCTCATCGGGCTCGCGAAGAATCTGGGGCTCGCGCTCGTGCTCGTCACGCACGACCTCCCGGTGATCGCGCAGGTCTGCCAGCGCGCCGCGGTGATGTACGCCGGGGAGATCGTGGAGGCCGGTCCGATCGACGACCTCTTCCACGAGCCGCGTCATCCGTACACACGACTGCTGTTCGCGGCGACGCCGGACCTCTACGGAGAGGAGGACGTGGTCTCCATCCCGGGCGCGCCGCCGCGTCTCGACCGGGAGATCGTCGGCTGTCCGTTCCGTCCGCGCTGCGACAAGGCGTTCGACCGGTGCGTCACCGAGCATCCTGCCCTGATCCCGCTCGGGCCCGGCCGCGCCGCGGCGTGCCATCTGAACGACGACGATCGCGCCTTCGCCGGCGAGGCCAGCAGTGCGGGGGGGCCGGTCGCGTGAGCGTCGACGTCGCGTCCCGCGGGCCGGGGGAGGCCGCTTCGTCCGGGTCGACTCCACTCCTGTCGGTGGAGGACCTCGTCGTCCACTACGCGGTCCGCCGCGGCATGATCGGTGCCCTCAATCGCACGCCGCGCCGCCGTGTGCACGCGGTGGACGGCGTGTCGTTCTCCCTCCAGGCGGGGGAGATGATCGCGCTCGTCGGGGAGTCGGGATGCGGCAAGACGACCACCGCGCAGAGCATCCTGCGGCTGGTGGACATCGTTTCGGGGTCGATCGAGCTGGACGGCCGCGACATCACGACGCTCTCCCAGCGGGAGCTCCAGCCGGTCCGGCGAACGATGCAGATCATCTACCAGGACCCGTACGAGTCGCTCGATCCTCGCTTCCGTGTCCGGCAGGCGATCGAGGAGCCGATGCTGATCCACGGGATGGGCGGCAACCGCTCGGAACGAGGGCACAAGATCGTGGAGGCGCTCGAGCGCGCCGGCCTCACGCCTCCCGAGCTCTACATGCAGCGGTTCCCCCACGAGCTCTCGGGAGGGCAGCGCCAGCGCGTCGCGATCGCGGCGAGCCTCGTGCTCGATCCGAAGCTCCTGGTCGCGGACGAGCCGGTGTCCATGCTCGACGTCTCGGTCCGAGCAGGCGTGCTGACGCTCCTCGACGACCTCCGTCGCACCGGGAACATGGCGGTGCTCATGATCACGCACGACCTCTCCACGGCGGCGCACTTCGCGGACCGCATCGCGGTGATGTACCTCGGAAGGATCGTGGAGGAAGGCCCCGCACGGGAGGTCGTGCGGAACCCGCAGCATCCCTACACGAAGGCGCTCCTCTCGGTCGTGCCGAAGCGCGATCCGCGCGACCGCACCACGCCGCAGGTGCTTCAGGGGGAGACGCCGAACCCGATCGACGTGCCGCCCGGATGCCGGTTCCATCCACGGTGCCCCGTGGCTCAGGATCGCTGCAAGACGATCGACCCGGAGCTCCGCCCGGTTCCCGGCTCGGAGGAACACCGCGCCGCCTGCGTGCTCGTCGGCGAATAACGCTGCGAACATCCACCCTCGAGGATCCCGTCCGCGGTTCGCGGTTCGCGCCGCTGGAGGCATGCGATGGATGCTGATGTGATCGTCGTCGGAGCCGGACCGACCGGCCTGATGCTGGCCGGCGAACTGGGGTTGGCCGGCGTGAGAGCGGTGGTGCTCGAGCGGCTCCGTCAGCCCAGCGAGACCCAGAAGGCGGGCGGTCTCAGCGGGCAGATCCTGGAGCTGCTTCGCTACCGCGGCCTCCTCGAACGATTCGAGGCCGCGAGCCCCGGTCCGCCTCCGGGCTCCGGTCGCTTCCCGTGGGGCGGCATGCACGTGGACATCGGGCGCCTTCCCGACCCGCCGATGAAGGCGATGCCGCTCCCGCAGCCGCTGCTCGAGCGCCTGCTCGCGGAGCTCGCCGTCGAGCGCGGCGCCGACATCCGCCGCGGCCACGAGGTCGTCGGGGTGAGCCAGGACGACGCTGCCGTGACCGCGGACGTCTGGACGCCGGACGGACCGCAACGGGTGAGTGCCCGCTACCTCGTGGGGTGCGACGGAGCGAGCAGCCGGGTGCGCGACCTCGCCGGCTTCCCGTTCCCCGGCACCACGTATCCGGAGGTGCAGCGGCTCGCCCAGGTCACCGTTCCCGAATCGGTGACCCTCCTCGAGAACGGCGACATCGACGTGGCCGGGATCGGCAGGATCCCGTTCGGGTTCACGCGAACCGAACGTGGGGAGTTCGCCCTCGGGTCGACCGACCCGAAGGTCATGGGGCTGTACACCAGCGAGGAAGAGTCCGCGGACTACGACGACGACGAGCCGATGACCGTGACCGAGCTCGGCGACAGCATCCGACGCGTCCTCGGCGTGGAGCTCCCGTTGGGAGAACCGACGCGGCTGATCCGCTTCACCTTCCACGATCGGCAGGCCGAGCGATATCGCGACGGACGCATCCTGCTGGCCGGCGATGCCGCCCACCTGTTCCCCGCGCCGGGGATCGCTCTGAACGCCGACCTGATCGACAGCGTCAACCTCGCCTGGAAGCTCGCCGGCGCCGTCCACGGCTGGGCGCCGGCCGACCTCCTCGACAGCTACTCCGAGGAACGTCGCTTCGCCGCCGAACGCACCCTGCTCAACGCACGAGCGCAGGTGGCGATCCGACGTGGATACGACGCGGCCGGTCAGGCGCTCCGGGAGCTCTTCCAGGAACTGCTCGCCGACGAACAGCCGCTCCTTCGTCTCGGCGCGCTCATGGCGGGCACCGACATCCGCTATCCGCTTCCCGGCTCCGACCGCCACATCTTGGTCGGCAGCTTCGCCCCCGACCTCGCTCTTCGCACCGACTCGGGCGCTACGAGTGTGTCCAAGCTCCTGCACTCCGCGCGGCCCGTCCTCGTCGACCTCGCCGACCGCCGGGACCTCCGCGAGATTGCCCGGGACCGGCACGAACGCCTGGACGTCCTCACCGCCGAAGCAGACGAGCGACCGGCCGATGCGCTGCTGATCCGTCCGGATGCCCACATCGCCTGGGCGGCAGCCGTCGACGAACCGTTCGACACCGCGGGTCCTGCGTTGCGAGAGGCGCTTTCCCGTTGGCTCGGGACCGCGTGAGGACCTAGCGCTCCCTCTTCCTCCGAGCTGCGGGCGTCTCGAAGGCGTCGCGCACGGCCGGCGGTTCGATGTCCTCGCCGACGAAGATCACGCCGTTCCAGTAGGCCTCCAGCCGCCGGCTGCCCTTACGCCATCCCTTCACGTCGAAGTGGAGCTCCTCCGGCGGGTCGAGCGTTCCGAAGTCGTGGTGGACCTCCACATCCGCGTCGGTCGTGACGGAGAAGCGGTGCGGCCGCTTGGAGCTCCTCGTGAAGCCCGACTTGCGACTCGTGCGCGGCGGTTCGCAGTGAGACTCCAGCCAGACGTAGGTTCCGACGAGTCCGCGGCGTGGATCGAGCCACACCCACACCTTGCCGCCGCGTTCGCGGATGAACGCTTCCGCCTCGGACGTGGTGACGACCTTCACGGCGCCATCGAACCATAGACGGTGGAGCGGTGCGTCCCTCGCGCGGGACGCCCGCCTCAGGCTCCACAAGTCGGCGCGCGGTAGCATCCGCGGGATCGCGGGGAGGTGTTGCGCATCGTGCAGGTCGTCGTGTTCGTCAAGTTCGTTCCGGAACCGCAGGGAACGCCGACGCTTGGGCCCGATCACCTCCTCGTCCGCGAAGGAGCCGATGGAGCTCTCGACCCCGGTGACGAGTACGGGCTCGAGCTAGCGCTCCGGCTGACGGAGGAGCACGGCGGCGAGGTCACCGCGGTCTCCATGGGGCCGGAGGACGCGACGGCCGCGGTCCGCCGGGCCCTCGCCATGGGAGCGGCCGGCGCGATCCTCGTGACCGACCCCGCGTTGCGCGGAGCCGATGCCCTCGGGACCGCGCGTGTCCTGGCCGCGGCAGCCGGGCGGCAACCGTTCGATCTCGCGATCGCCGGGGTTGAGTCGACCGACGGCTACACCGGAACCGTTCCGGTCACCGTCGCGGAGCTCCTCCGCATCCCGAGCGTCACGGCCGTGCGGTCCCTCGATGTCTCCGAGGACGGCATCAGGATCGAGCGACAAACGGAGACGGGCACCGAGACGATAGCGGCGCCGCTTCCTTCGCTCGTCACCGTCACCGCAGGCGCGAACGAGCCTCGCTATCCGAGTCTGAAAGGCATCATGGCCGCGAAGTCGAAGCCGTTCGAGTCGCTGTCGCTCTCCGACCTCGGTCTCGATCCGGCCATCGTCGCTCCGGAGCAGCGCGTCGTCGAGGTGACGGAGGTTCCCGCGAAGTCAGCGGGGGAGATCGTCGCGGCCGAGGACGGCGTGGCCCGCATCGCGGATCTCCTGTCCCAGGCGAAGGTCATCTAAGGATGGCCTCGGTCTGGGTCTTCGCGCCGGTCTCCGCCGAGGGAGCACATCCGGCCGCGTTCGAGTTGCTGACGAAGGCACGTTCGCTCGCCGACGACGTCGCCGCGGTGGCGCTCGGGCCGGGGGCCACCGAGGCCCTTCCGTCGCTCGGCAGGTACGGAGCGCGACGGGTGTACGCGAGCGACGATGCTCTCTTCGCCGATCACGGCGCCGCGCCGGCCGCGGAGGCGCTCACCTCCCTTGTCGCCGAGCACCTCCCTGCGCTCGTCCTCTTTCCGACGACGTACGAGGGACGCGATGTCGCCGGGCGGCTCCAGGCGAAGCTCGGTTCCACGCTGATGAGCAACGCCACCGACGTGCCGGCGCTCGACCGCGTGCGGACCGAGATCTTCGGCGGCACGAAGGTCGTCGACGTGGAGCTCGGCGGAGCGGAACCTCGTCTCGTGCTCGTACGGCCCAGGTCGTTCGCGGCGGAGGAGCTCTCCGACAACGGCGCCCCGGAGTTCGTCGAGGTGTCCGCGGACGTCCCGGACGAAGCGAAAGCGGTGCGCGTTCTGGAGCGCAACGAGGGATCGGAGAGCGGCGTCAAGCTCGAGGACGCACGGGTCGTCATCGCGGGCGGTCGCGGACTCGGTGGGCCGGACGCGTTCTCGATGCTCGACGAGCTCGCGGCCGCGATCGGCGACGCGGCCGTCGGCGCCTCCCGCGCGGCGGTCGACGCGGGATGGGTGCCGTACAGCTATCAGATCGGGCAGACGGGCCGCACGGTGAAACCGGAGGTGTACCTCGCGGTCGGGGTGAGCGGAGCGCTCCAGCACGTCGTCGGCATGAAGGGTGCGAAGCGGATCGTTGCGATCAACCGCGATACGGAGGCGCCGATCCTCGCGATGGCCGACCTCGGCGTGACCGGCGACCTGTTCCAGATCGTTCCCGCACTGACGGAGGAGATCCGGCGGCGGAAAGGTTGAACCCGGCGCGGCAGCCGGGCAGCCGTCAGTGCTTGAAGTACGCCTCGTGCCCGCACTTGCGGTACGCGCGGAGCGAGGCCTTCGACGTGTCCACTCGGAACGATAGCGGCTGGCCGCGGAACTCCGCCCGGGCGTGCGTGTAGATCACGGCCTCGATGGTTCTCCATTCCTTGATCTGCTTGCAGGCCGCGGAGATCCAGTGCGCCTTCGACGCGCGATGGAACGAGTGCCCGCACGCCGTCTGCCCGACGCTTCCCCACTCCTGGATCAGCAGACGCCGGTGATGGTGCTTCGCGAAGCGGTGCGCCGCGCCGAAGATCTGCTCGAACGTCACCCACCCGGAATCCGAGCATCCGCCGCGGTTGTAACCGTCGGCGCCCAGCACCGTCGCCGCGGTCGGCACCCACTTTCCCGCTCCGCCGTGGGCGCCGCCGTAGGTCGGGGCCATCAGCGTGCAGACCCAGCGGAGGTTGCGTGCCCCCTGCGCGCCGAAGAGCCGCCGCGTGTGGTTGTACGCGGCCTTGAAGGACTGAGCGCTCCCGGAGCCCACGTCGTTCTCCGGCTCGTGGTTGAAGACGAAGTACGCGCGCTTCCCCCAGTCGGCGAGATCCTTCGCCTTGTTGGCCAGCTCGGTGTCGTGCCGGCCGGCGGCGATGTCCGCCCATTTGATGAAGCTCCCGTCCGAGCGTTGACACTCCAGCGAGATCAACGGGATGTGGCCCGTGGCGGCGCTCTGCTTGACCTGGTCGTTCGCGAGCTCGCGGTCCCAGCTCACGTAGTGGCGCGTCACGTCCAGCTTGCGCCGGACCAGCCGCTCCATCTGGGAGAGCGCCTGCATCGGAGTCTGCGAGCCGTGCGGCTCGGCGAACGCGCCCCATCCGCAGTGGCCCGGCGCGACCCGGGCGAGCGCCGGCGCCGCCGAGGCCGCGAGGATGGCTCCGGCGCCTCCGGCGGAAGCACGGATGAAGTCTCGTCTGCTCAGGCTGTGGCTCACGCCATTCTCCATCGGTCGGTTGTTCGTCGGGCTCGCGTTGCGATCCCGCGCTCTCTGTAGGAGGTGTCGGCCGGAGACGGCTCGAACCTGAAGGCAGACGCCCCAGCCCCTCGAGAGTACCGGGCTAGCGCCCGAGACTTGTGGATCAGTAGCGGCCGGAGTCGGGCGCCTTGTCGACGGTGGTTCCCCAGAGGGAGAGCACACGCCACCGCACGGGTGTTCCGCGGAGGAGCTCCTTGCGGAACGAGCAGAACACCGAGCGGTGATATTTCGTGCTGACGCCGTGGGCGATCACGGTCTCGTTCCGGAAGATCAGGCACGTCTGGCGGATCCCGCTGCCCGGGCCCGCGTGCGTCGCCCAGTTAACGTCGAGCGCGTTCAGCTCGAAGGTGAAGGAGCATGCGTCGGCGTCGTTGCACTCGGCGAGCGTCCACGGGTCGTACGTCGTCACCTGGAGATGGACCATCGGCGGGGCGTCCGGACCGTTCGTGAAGGTCCGGCTGACCTGCGCCATGTCGAGCGGTCCCGGAACGTCGTCGGGATCGGTGTTCGTGACGGCGAACGCGGGTGTCGCGACGGCGACGGCCATCGCGACGCCCAGCACTCCGATCGCTCGCTTCATCTCTCCCACACCCTAGCGCGTCGGAGAGTCGGTTCCCTCCTTATCGGCAGGGCGTGTACGGCGTGTCGAACAGGTCGTAGGTCTTCAGGATCGCGTTGCGGTTCGCCGCGTTCGCCTGCGGGCAGAACTTCGAGGTCGAGAGCTTGTACTCCACCTGGAACACCGCCTTGTTGGCCGGCGCGAAGTACGTGGAGTAGTTCCCGCATTCGTTGTACTGCTGGCACTGTTCGTTGATCGCGTAATCGAAGTACGGCGCGAGGTCGGGGATCTGCTCGACGTCGTTCTTCAAGGCGACCGTGAGGCCCTTGGAGTGGGCGAGGTTCGCGAGCGCGGTGTTGAACAGCAGCTGCGTATCCGCGCTGATCGTGAGTCCCGTGCTGTTGGAGTAGGCGTCGACGACGTCCATCTCCACCCCGTCGAAGTGGTTCGCCACGCAACGATCGAGCCGGGCGGATATCTGGTTCAGGATGAACGTCCGTTGCCCTTGGTCGTTGTTGATGTTCAGCCAGTATTCGTTGCGGAAACCGCCGATGGGCCGGCCGAACAGGCACCCGCCGCAGTTGTTGTTGAAGTTGTTGTACGCGGCGAAGTCGGGCCGGAACGTCTCCCCGCCGCCGGCGTCGATGTAGCAGATCGCCTTGGCGCCCTTCGCGTGGATCGCGTTGACCGCTGCCGTGTTCTCCTGCGTGATCGTGCCTCCCGTGCAGGCACCGTCGGTCTGGTAGTCGATGTCGAAGACGCTCGGAGCGACCGCCGCTCCACCCGTGGACGGCGTGCCGGTGATGTTGACGTTGATGCCGCCGGTGGAGGGAAACAGGCAGTTCCCGCGCTTGTCCTTCGCGGCCGAGAGCTGGTACTGCCACCGCGCGTTCGTGGCGGGCTTCCAGCACGCCCCGAGGCTCGTGTTGCAAGGGGTCGGTGCCGCACAGCCGGCCGTCGCGCAGCTGGCCTGCGCGGGTGTCGCCGCCAGGATGACGGGCACGAACGACAGCAGCATCAGAACGGAGGTACCGATCGCGAGACGCTTCATGCGCTCCTCCTCCTGCGAACGGGAGACGTGCGGGAACGAACGGAGTGTCGAACGGGGAACCGAAGAGGTCAATTCCGTAGGCCGGAACGCTCCCGTGGCCGGACGGATCGAAAGGTGTCAGCCGAGCGCGCGCATCGCGGCATGGAGCGCGCGGATCCGGGCGCCCGAGCTCCAGGGCATCCGGCCGTCGCTGAGTCGCTTCTCGGCGTCAGCGGGCCTCATCCACTGCGGATGGCGATAGGTCTCCTCCGGCTCCTCGGCCGCAAGGACCTCGAGGAGGAACACCGGCGCGCGCATCATCGAGGGACGCAGGACCTCCGAAGGCCGCTTGATCAGCACGACCTCCCCGACCGACCGAGGATCGAGGCGGCCGCTCACGCCCGCCTCCTCGAATGCCTCGCGCTCCGCGGCCTGTGCGGGTGTTTCCCCCGGATCGACCCTGCCGCCCGGAAGGGTCCAAAGCCCGCTCCGGGTCCGGATGACGACAACCTCGATGCCCTGGGGAGCCTTCGTCCGAAGGCGATAGCAGACGGCCAGCGCGCGGCGGGCCGTGCGTTCCGGTCGAGTGATCACGGTTGCGCTTCCGATGTGCCCATCCTCTCGTTCTCGGCACGGAGGTCAAGGAGCGACAGTCGGTTTCCCCTCCGCGGAGGGGGTCAACCGTACGGAGGCGGACGGTCCGCACTCCTCTTAGACTGCTCCTCATGGCAAAGCACAAAGAGAACGGCAGCGCGAAGGGCGGGCACCGCATCCCGAAGAAGCCCTACGAGAACGAGGTCGTCCGCCTCCAGGAGGAGCTCGTGAAGATGGAGGACTGGGTCTCGGCCCAGGGGGTCCGGGTCCTCGTGATCTTCGAGGGACGGGACGCAGCCGGAAAGGGCGGCGTCATCAAGCGCATCACCGAGCACCTGAATCCGCGCGTCACGCGAGTCGTTGCGCTTCCGAAGCCGACCGAGCGTGAGCAGGGGGAGTGGTACTTCCAGCGCTACGTCGCGGAGCTTCCGGCGAAGGGCGAGATCGTGCTGTTCGACCGCAGCTGGTACAACCGCGCCGGCATCGAGAAGGTCCTCGGCTTCTGCACCCCCGAGGAACACCAGCGCTTCCTCCGTCAGTGCCCGGTCTTCGAGCGGCTGCTGGTGGAGGACGGCGTCCATCTGCTGAAGTACTGGTTCTCCGTCAGCGACGAGGAACAGGAGCGCCGGTTCGAGGCGCGCGTGCACGACCGGATGCGCCGCTGGAAGCTCTCGGAGACCGACCTCTACTCGCGCACGAAGTGGGTCGACTACTCCCGGGCGAAGGACGAGATGTTCGTCCACACCGACATCCCGGAGGCGCGCTGGTACGTCGTCGAGGCCGACGACAAGCGCGCCGCTCGGATCAACTGCATCTCCCATCTCCTGTCGAACGTGCCGTACGAGGAGAAGAAGCTCCCGAAGATCGAGATCCCGCCGCGGCAGACCGAGGAGGGCTACGTGCGCCCGCCCCGCGACCTCTACACCTACGTTCCGGATCGCGCCGGGAGCCTCTCGACTGAGATGGTTGCCGGCGTCCGGCTAGCCCGGACCCGGAGAGAAGGACGGCGTCGGTGAGACCGTCGGAGAGGCACTTCCCGAGGGCGACGGCGGGACCGGATGGAGGTCCGACGGAACGAGCTCGCGCTGCACCGTGAGGCTTCCGTTCTCCGGAGACTGCGAGATGCGGTCGTACGCGATCAGTCGCGCGGGCGAGGCCGTCGTCGGCGGCCGGAAGTACAGGACCTCCGCGGACAGCGGGCCGCCGAGGTTCGTGAACACCTTGATGCCGGCTCCCCCGGTGCTTCCGACCTGCAGATAGAGCGTTCCGTCGGTGATGGTCTTCGCGGGCACGTGGAAGTGACCGGATAGCACGAGCGGCACGTGGCCCGCGACGCTCTGAGCCATCCGGTTGTCGTGGACCATGACCACGTCGGGGGGTTGCGGGAGGACCTCCACCTGTCTCGCGATGATCGGATCGGCGCTCTGCACCTGCTGGTCGAACTCGTGAGTGTTGAGGTTGTGGTTGTTGTTGTTGAACACCGGATCGGGAAAGCCGTAGATCGAGATGCCGTCGACGGTCGTTTCGGCGCCGTCGAGCACGCGAACGTTCGGCTCCTTGGCCATCGCCTGCACGAGCGATCCCGAGTCGTGGTTCCCGCGCACGAACACGTACGGAACGTGAAACTGCGGAACGGAGTTGGTGACGAAGTTTTCCGCGTCGGTTCCGAACGTCGTGATGTCGCCGGTGTCGACCACGAAGTCGACCCCGAATCCTTGGGCCACCTTCTGCGCGAACGAGAACCCGAGCGGTGACAGATGGATGTCGGAGATGTGCAGCACCTTGATCGTGTTCGGTCCCGCCGGCGGCGCGGCCTGGATCGAGGTGTACACGCGCGCGGAGCCGGAAACGATCTGTTCGAGGGCGGCTCTGAACGCGTCGATGTGCTGCGTCGCCTCCTCCACGGGGCCGATCAGTTTCGGCGCGATGCTGAGCGAGCCGGAGAACGTCGGGGAGAGGAACGCGGACGTGTCGTACGTCGCGTACGTGGCGAGCTCGGTTCCGCCGACGAGGACGAGGGCGGAGAGCGTTGCGACCCCCACGCGGCGCCAGCCCTTTCCGTACGCGACGAAGCCGAGGACGGCGCCGCCCAGGACGGCGACGCCGAGGAGCCGCAGCGCGTAGAGGAAGATCTGGCGGCGCGCCCCGTCCTCCACCGTCTGGACGAGCGGCTCGAGGCCGCTGTCCGAGATCCTCTGCGAAAGCTGCTGGATCGCGATGCCCTGGACGGTCGCCGTCAGGTGGAACGGCGTCAGGTGCGTCTGCGCAGAGATCTCACCGAGCGGCGGCACGGCGAGGTCGGTCACGCCGTAGCCGAAATGCGCGTCGAGGCCGACCTGGAACGGCCCGAGCGTCGCGGAGCCTTTCCCGAACGCGGCGATCGCCAGCACCGCGCCGACGAGGCCGACGAGCACGGGCACGACCGCCCTCGACAGGCGCGGGAACGGAGGCACCGAGCGCTTCGGCGCTTCTCGCGCAACGCCGCCGTCAAAGCCGGGCGTGGACGTCTGTGGGTCGGACTCCATCACGTCCAGGCTAGTGCCCGGCTGAGCGAACCTCGCCGTCTGCGCTCCGCGAGTTCGACGAGAGCGGCGAGGACGTCCCCGAAGTCAGCGCAGACCCGGGGACCGGAACTTCGAGCCCGATACTTGGGCGGTTACGTCGCTCCCTCGTGCGGGGGATGAGCGGCGATGTTTCGACGCTCCGCGAGCGAGAGGCGGGTGTGCGTGATCGGGAGCGGCGGGGCGGGGACTGGTGCGTAGTCGAACGCCCCGGAGTAGTCGTAGGCGTCTCCATCCAAGGAGTTCAGCGGCGCCAAACCGAAGCTGCTCTCGGCATATGCGAGCAACGACGAGTACGTCGCCGGCGTGGAGTCGGTGTATCCGAGCTTGGCGAACGGGCTCACGATCACCATCGGAACGCGGATACCCCAGTCGGTGTGCGGCGGGGCGACGTGGTCGTAGAAGCAGCCGCAGTCGTCGTA
>JBJMLP010000080.1:0-12515 GCA_045805245.1 Actinomycetota bacterium
CACCCAGTTGTCCGGCCCGGCGATCGACGCGTGGCTGCCACCTGCGTCGAAGGACGGCATGTACACGACGCCGTAGTTCGCGTCCGGGAAAGCCGAGAGATCCCACGGACCGGTGATGATCATCCCGATCTTGCCGGCGTTGAACAGGTTCTCGCTGACCCCGGCGTCCGGATGGAAGTCCAGATGCATCGATCCGTCGTCCTTGATGTCCTTGAGCATCGTGAGCGCGCGGACGCCGGCGTCGGAGTTGAAGACCGCCTGGGAGTTGTCGGCGTTCAGGATGTCTCCGCCCGCCTCCCAGAGCATCGCCTCGTACTGCCAGACCATCGTCTCGCTCCCGTCGGCGGGGAACGCGAGTCCGAACACCTTGTTCGCGGGGTCCGTGACGGCCTTGGCCGCACTGCGGAGGTCGTCCCACGTCCAATCCGACGTCGGAAGCGGAACGCCGGCCTTCTCGAACAGATCCTTGTTGTAGACGACGCAGAGGTTGTCGACGAGCGCGGGAACGCCGAGGACCTTGCCGTCGATCGTCGCGGCGGTGCGCTCGCCCTCGAAGAAGTCGTTCCACTCGAAGCCGGATTCCTGCACCTTCTGCGTGAGGTCGACGACCTTCGGGGTCTGCGCGAGCTGCGGCATGTTCGTGCCGTACTGATACGAGAGGTCGGGCGCCTTGTCGCCCTGGAGCGCGACCGTCACCTTCTGGAGGGCGTAGTCGCTGTTCACGTACTGGAGGTCGATCGAGATGTTCGGGTTCTGCTTCTCGAAGTCGTCGACCATCCGTTTGATGGAGTTGTACTCGTAGGACTGGCTCGCGGGCGGCGGCGGCGTGTAGCCCATCCACATCGTGAGCTGCACGGGTCCGCTCGCCGCGCTGGACGAAGAGCCTCCGCTACCCCCGTTGTCGGAGCTTCCTCCCGTGCAGGCGACCGCGATCAGGAGCACTGCCACGGGGAACACGAGCCTGAACCGTCTCATGCCGAACCTCCCTCTCGGGCGGGAGCTTCGAGAGCCCGCACCCGGTTCGTGAGCGCTCCGATGCGCTCGATCTCCACGGTCACCTCGTCGCCGTCCTTCAACCATCGCGGCGGCTTGCGGGCCATGCCGACGCCCGGCGGCGTTCCGGTCGCGATGACGTCGCCGGGCTCGAGCGTCAACGTTCGAGTGATGAACGCGATCAGCTCCGCGACGCCGAAGACCATCTGTTTGGTCGAGGAGTCTTGGAGCGTCTCGCCGTTCACGAGACAGCGGATGCCGAGATCCTGCGGATCCGGAAGCTCGTCCGGGGTCACGATCCACGGCCCGATCGGCAGGAACGTGTCGATCGCCTTGCCGAGCATCCACTGCGGAGAGCGGAACTGCAGGTCGCGCGCCGACACGTCGTTCGCACACGAATACCCCGCGACGTACTCGAGCGCCCGGTCCTCGCCGACGCGCGTCGCTCGGCGCCCCATCACGACCAGCAGCTCAGCCTCGTAGTCGCACTCCTCCACGACCGACGGGATCTCGATCTCGGTGCCGGGTCCGATGACGCTGTTCGCGAACTTCGGAAACAGGATCGGCTCCTCGGGGATCGGCTGGCCCGACTCCTCGGCGTGGTCGCGATAGTTGAGCCCGACGCAGACGACCTTTCCCGGGCGGGCGATCGGCGCGTGGAGCTCCACCTCGCGGAGCAGCTGCGCCCCCGCGTCGGCGGACGCGCCGGTCCGCAGGTAGCTCAACAGGTCCGGCCCCATCGGGATGAACGTGGTTCCCTCCACGCGGCCGAAGCCGCCGCCGTAGCTCGCGAGCTTCACGGCACAAGCACCACCTTCGCGAACCGCGGGTTCTCGACCAGGCTCTCGAACGCGGCCTGTCCATCGGCAAGCGGCAACCGCGTGATCCATCCTGAAACGTCCGCCGAACCGTCGGTGAGGAGCCCCAGTGCGCGGTCGAAGTCGCTCCGGACGCACGCGTACGAACCGACGACTGTCAGGCCCTTCGACACGACGGCGTGGTAGCTGATCGGGCCCTCCACGGCGCCGAGGCCGATCACGTCGATCCGCCCGCCCCATCGCACGGTGGAGAGCGCGAGCTCCCAGCTCGACGGATAGCCGGCCGCATCGATCACCGCGTCGACGCCCTTTCCGCCGGTGGCTTCCTCGAGCGTCGCGGCCGCCTCGGAAGCATCGACGGCAACGCCCCCCTGCGCGCGGGCGAGCTCCAGCCGGTCCCGGACGGTGTCCACCGCGAACACACGCTCGGCGCCCGAGAGAATCGCGGCGCGAACCGCGAGGAGACCGATCGGCCCCGCGCCGATCACGAGCACGTCGTCGCCCTCCTTCACCGCGCGCTGCACGGAGTGGATCGAGTTCGCGAAGGGTTCCGTGAGCGCGCCCTCTTCGTCGCCGAGGCTCGCCGGGACGGGAAGGAGCTGCGACGCGCCGATCGTGAACGACTCCGCGAAGCCGCCGGGGAAGTTCATTCCCATCAGCTGCCGCTGCGGGCAGAGGTTCGGGCGCCCTTCGCCGCAGCGGGCGCAGGTGCCGCACGAGACGACCGGCATCGCGACGACGCGCGTGCCCTCGAGGGACGCGTCGGCCGAGCCGCCGACGGCCTCGACCGTTCCGACGACCTCGTGGCCCATGACGAGCGGCGGGATACGCCTCGGGCTCGCCTCCCGGAAGCCGTGGAGGTCCGAACCGCAGATCGCCGCCGTGGAGACGCGTACGCGCGCCTCGTTCGGTCCGGGCTCCGGCTCCGGGAGATCCTGGAGTTCCATCCGGCCCGGCCCCAGGTAGACGAGGGCCTTCACCGTTCCGTGCCCCTCAGATCGACTCCCCTCATCACATGACCGCCGTCTGGCCGCCGTCCACCACGAGCGCGGCGCCGTGGACGAACGAGGCGTCGTCGGACGCCAGGAACAGATACGCGCTCGCGACCTCCTCGGGACGGCCGCGGCGGCCGAGCGGGATGCGGTCACGCTCGTATTCGCGGAACTCCTCCTCGCTCGCGAGCGCCCGGTTGAGCGGCGTGTCGATGAAACCCGGGCAGACGCAGTTCACACGGATCCCCTGCGCACCGAGCTCCACGGCCATCGTCCGCGTGAGCTGGAGGACTCCGCCCTTCGAGGCGTTGTAATCGGCGAGATGCTCCTCCCCGCCGAGCGCGTTGGTGGACGCCATGTTGACGATGGCGCCGCCCAGCCGGTCCGCCACCATGGAGCGAGCCACGGACTGCGCGACGAGGAACATGCCGCGGAGGTTCACGGCGATCGTTCGGTCCCAGGCGCCGACCTCGGTCTCGAGGAACGGCGACTTCCGCGCGATGCCCGCGTTGTTGATCAGCACGTCGATCCGCCCCAGGAACGACGCCGCCGTCTCGACGAGTCGCGCCACCGCGCCGTCGTCGCTCACGTCCGCGGTGAGGCCGTCGACGGTGCCGTCGAGGTCCGCGACCGCCTTCTCCACCTCCTCGTCGGTGGCGCCGGAGAGGAACACGCGAGCCTCCTCCTCGAGGAACCGCCGCGCGGTCGCGAGCCCGATGCCGCTCGTGCCGCCGGAGATCAGCACGCCCTTGTTCCGGATGCCCGCGGTCATCGCATCCGTCCCCGGCCGGCGATGGCGAGCTCCCGCTCCACCGCGTCGCCGCGGACGCCGGCGGCGACGTCGAACAGATTGACCGTC
This sequence comes from Actinomycetota bacterium, assembly GCA_045805245.1. Lineage (GTDB taxonomy): Bacteria > Actinomycetota > UBA4738 > UBA4738 > JBJMLN01 > JBJMLN01. Next base: position 3,663 of record JBJMLP010000080.1, read on the forward strand.
GCGCACGCGTGCAGCGGAACGACCTGGAGCCGGTCGCCGATCGAGAGCTCTCCGTTGCCCTCGAGGTGCCCCACGCCGTGCTCCTCGTTCATGAAATCGAGTACGAGGTCCGGGCGGCCGAGAACGACGCCTCGTCCCGGGAACGGCGGACCGTCGCCGCCGTCCGAGCTGAAGGCCTTGGTGCCCGCGTCGACGACGAACCGCTCCGAGGTCGGCCGCGCGACCACCGTCACGAGCACCCGGGCGGCGCAGGTCTGTTCGGTCGCGACCCCGAGACGCATCTGTTGGACGTCGTTGAAGACGTAGGTGCCGGGACGGATCTCCGTGACGCCGGGAACGGTCGCCGCGGTGCGGGCCGTCGGCGTCGAGCCCACGCTGACCTCGGAGATCTCCAACCCCACGCGTCCGCACCGATCCGCCGTTTCCACGAGATCGAGCACCTCCCGCTCGGCGGTGCGGTCGAGCTCCTCCGGCGTCGTGGAGCGGTAGGCGTGCCCCGCATGGGTGAGCAAACCGATCACCTCGACTCCGGGAACGCGCTGGATCGTGAGCGCCAGATCGACCGTCGGCCCGAACGGGGGACGGCCCATGCGGTGGAGGCCGGTGTCGACCTCCACGAGGACGGGAACGTCGCGGTCGAGGTCCCGCCCGACGCTCCCGATGCCCTCCGCGACCTCGACCGAGTCGAGGCTGAGCCGCACCGACGCCCGCTCGCACAGCGCGCGCAACCTCCGGAGCTTCGACTCCCCCCAGATCGGGAATGCGACGAGGACATCCGTCTGTCCCGCGTCGACCATGACCTCCGCCTCGCCGAGCTTCGCGACGGTGATGCCGATCGCGCCCGCGTCGATCTGCATCGCGGCGATCTCCGGACACTTGTGGGTCTTCGTGTGCGGCCGCAGCCGCACGCCGGCGTCGCTCGCCACCCTCGCCATTCCCCTGACGTTCGACTCCATCGCGTCGAGATCGAACACGAGCGCGGGCGTATCGAGCTCCGGGAAGATCGTCACGGCCGCACCGCCTCCACTCCGCCGGAATCCGCGGCACCCGCAACGAGGAGCGGCGCGATCGCGCGGATCCGCGAGGACGACATCCGGTCCCGCGGGGCGGAGATCGAGACGGCCGCGCGCGGCCGCGAGGTGCCGACGAACACGGGCGCGGCGATGCACCGGACGCCGACCTCGCTCTCCTCCATGTCGCGCGCGAAGCCGTCGGCGCGGATGCGTCCCATCTCCCTGGAGAGGGCAGCCGGGTCGGTGATCGAGGACGGGGTCCGCCGGGCGAGCGGCCGGAAGCTCTCGATCCAGATGCGGAGCTCCGACTCGCTCGGATACGTCCACGCGAGGAGGGCCTTTCCGACCGCCGTGCAGTGCGCGGGGTTCCGACCACCGATCGTAGAGGTGAGCCGCAGCGGATGACGAGACTCCAGCTTGTCGAGATACACCACGTCGCCGCCCTCGAGGACCCCGAGGTGCACGGTCTCGTTCAGCTCGTCGCGGAGTCGCGCCAGGAGCGGCTGCAGCATCACGCGAACGTCGACGCGGTCGTAGAAGTCGAAGGCGACCCGGAGGAGCTCCGAGCCGGCAACGTAGCGGCCGTCCTCCTGCTGGAACGCGAACCCCCGGTTCCGGAGCGCGGCGAGCGTCCGATGCACGGAGCTCTTCGGAAGCCTCGTGGCGTCGGCCAGTTCCTCCAGCATCACTCCGGAGCCGTGACGTCCCAGCTCCTGAAGGAGACGGAGGGCACGGTCCACGCTCTCGATCGGCGGAGTCTCCACCCGGGCCACGAGCCGATGCTATGCCGGTTCCGCGACGCGGAACAAGTTTCCAGTCCGGTGCGCGACCCAGCCCGGGAGGCCGGGCCGCGGCGACTGGCAGACCTCGCCGGTCCCGATATACGTTGCCTTCCCGGCGGCGAGCGGCGCCGCACCCATCAGGAGGAGGCAAGGATGCTGCAGGGCAAGATGGTCGCCCCGACGCTTCCGGCGAAGGATCTCGACCGCGCGGTGGCGTTCTATCGCGACACGTTGGGGCTCTCCGTCGAGGAGCAGCGGGCGGACGGCACCGTATTCACCGCGGGCGAGGGCACTCGTTTCCTCGTGTATCCGACGGAGTACGCCGGAACCGCGAAGAACACTGCGATGGCGTTCCGCGTCGACGACGCGGTTCAGGAGGTCAAGGAGCTGAAGGCCAAGGGCGTGCAGTTCCTCGATTTCGACTCCGGACCGATCAAGACGACCGACGGCGTCGCGGAGATCGAAGGTATCAAGGGTGGATGGTTCACCGACACCGAGGGCAACATCGTCGCGGTGTTCGAGCAATAGCTGCAGCTCAGATCGTTCCGACGCGCGCCCGAGCGCTCAGCGCTCGGGCGCGCTCGGCGTTCAACCGGCCTGCGCCGGGCACCTCCGCGTTCGCGGCCGCTGCCCCGAGCGCGGTGTGGAGGGCCCGCTCGAAGGGATCGCCGGCGTCGAGCGCGGCCACGAGGCCGCCCAGGAACGCGTCCCCGCTCCCGACCGGATAGCGGCCGCGGACGTCGAGCGTTCCCCGCAGTACCCGGCCGTCCGCATCGACGGCGAGGGCGCCGTCGCTTCCGAGCGTGAGGACGGCGGCGTGCCCGTTTCCGCCCGCGCGATCGCGGAGATCCTTCGCGAGGCCAACCGGATCGTCGCTGCCCGACCCGACGATCTCCGCGGCCTCGTCGACGTTCACCTTGACCACCTCGGGCTGCGCGGAGAGGGCATGCTCCAGGAACACGCTCCGCGCGTCGACCGCGACGCGAACGCCGCTCGAACGTGCCGACGAGACGATCTCCGCATAGCCATCTTCCGGAGCCCCCGCCGGGATGGAGCCGGAGATCGCGATCCATCCCGCGTCGAGGAGCGCCTCCTCGATCTCCGCCTCGAAGGCATCCCAGACGGAACGCTCCACGCGCGCGCCTTCCTCGTAGAACTCGGTCAGACCACCCGTCTCCGCGTCCGCGACGGAGAGGCACGACCGCGTCTCGTGGAGCCCGCGTGCGAAACGCGCGTCGACTCCCTCCTCGGTGAGGGCGTCCTCGATCCATGCGCCGGCGTGTCCGCCGACGAGAGCGACGGCTCGGACCTCCGCGCCGAGGGCCGCGGCGGCCCGCACCGCGTTCGATCCCTTGCCCCCGGCGACCTGCTCGAACGACGCCGGGCGGTGGATCGCGCCGGGCGTCAAACGGTCGACCTCGAACAGCTTGTCGATCGAGGGGTGCGCGCAGGCGAAGACGATCATCCGTTCACCCTTGCCGACGTCACGACGCCGCGCGGAACGATCCGAGGGCGGCGCGGACCTCCTCCATCGTCGGCTGCGCCTCCACCCCACCACGCGCTCTCGTGGAGAGCGATCCGCACACCACCGCGATCTCCAACGCGCGCCGGAGCGGCTCCCCCCGGAGGACCGCAGTGATCAGGCCCGCGTCGAAGCTGTCGCCGGCGCCCGTGGTGTCCTCGACGCGTACCTGGTACGCGGGGACCTGGGTGACTTCGTCGCCGCGCGCGACGAGCCCTCCACCCGCGCCGAGCTTCACCGCGAGCGTGCACCCGTTCTCCGCGAGCGCCGTCGTCGCGATCTCGAGATCGTCGACGCCGGTGATCTGGCGGGCCTCCTCCGAGTTCGGCAGGAACCAGTCGGTCGTTCCGAGGAGTCGCAGGAGGCCGGAGTCCCAATCTCCGCGCGGGTCCCAGTTCGGGTCGACGGAAGTCGTCGCATCCGCCGCATGAGCCTCCGCGAAGAGGTCGGGCAGGCCCTCGTGCAGCCCTCGTTGGAGGTAATAGGAGCTCACGTGCAGGTGGCGCGCGCTTCGGACGAGCTCCGGGTCGACGAGGCCGCCGCGCATGTCGCCGATCGTTCCGGGGGCCGTGAGTATGGCGCGATCCCCCGGCCTGGAGAGGACGACGGTGACCCCGGTCGGTCGATGCCCGTCGACGAGCACTCCGCTCGTGTCGACGCCTCGCTGCCCGAGCGCGTCGAGCATGAACCGGCCGAACACGTCGTCGCCGACGACGGAGGCGAACGCGGTCCGGAGCCCGAGCCGCGCGGCGCCGCACGCGAAGATCGCGCCCGAACCGCCGATCGCGAGGCTCGCCTTGTCGACGAGCTTCTCCACCTGCCCGAACGCGGGCTCCACATCCTCCCCGGAGAGGATCAGGTCCGGGTTGCAGTCTCCGAGGACGAGCACGTCGAAGTCCGGCATCGAGCGTCGCTACGATAGCGCCGTGGCGCGGATCGCTCTCGTTCGCGGAGACATCACGAAGCAGGAGGTCGACGCCATCGTGAACGCCGCGAACGGATCGCTGATGGGCGGCGGCGGCGTTGACGGCGCGATCCACCGGGCCGGCGGTCCGGCCATCCTGGAGGAGTGCCGGCGCGTGCGCTCGGAGCGCTATCCGGACGGGCTTCCGACGGGGCAGGCGGTCGCAACCAGGGCGGGGAACCTCCCGGCCCGCTGGGTGATCCACACCGTCGGACCGGTGTACTCGTCGTCCGAGAAGGACGCCGCGCTGCTCGCGAGCTGCCACCGGGAATCGCTCCGGATCGCCGAGGAGCTCGGCGCGCGAACGGTCACGTTCCCCGCGATCTCCACGGGTGTCTACGGCTATCCGCTGGAGCTCGCGGCTCCCGTCGCCATGGAGGCCGTCCGCGACGCTCCCGCGTCGATCGAGGAGGTCCGGTTCGTGCTCTTCGACCGCTCGGCTCACGACGCGTCCGAGCGCGCGCTCGCCGCATCCGCGCCCTGAAACGGGCGTCCGGAAAGTCGCTGCTAGGATGCCCGAACCGATGATCGACGAGCTCAGCGAGCCGAAGGGTCTGTCCAGCCGCCTCTCCGACGTCCAGATCGTGGACGTCCGCGAGCCATACGAGTGGGAGGCGGGACGCATCGACGGGTCCGTGCATCTCCCGCTGAACGACCTGATGGGAGGAGCGGGCGACGACGATCTCGATCAGGAGCGGCCGGTCGTGGTGGTGTGCCGGGTCGGCAACCGCAGCGAGCTCGCGGCGATCATGTTGCAGGCTCGCGGCTACGACGCGCACAACCTCGAGGGAGGCCTCGAGGCCTGGGAGCGCGACGGCCTTCCGCTGACGACCCCCGAAGGCGCGCCGGGCCACGTTGTCTAGGTCAGCTCGGGTTGCGGGGAGATCCGCCTTGCTCGCCAGGCGCTCGTTCGTCTGCGTCGCGGTCGTCGCAACGCTGTTGACGGCGTGCGGAAACAACGACAACGGCTCGAGCGGGGCGAGCTCCCAGCCGGCAGCCGTGGCGACCGTTCCCACGAACAGCGCGTCGGCGGCGCCGAGCGGAACGGAACAGACGTTCAACGGACACGGCGTGAGCTTCCAGTACCCGGGCGACTGGGATCCGATCGCGACCGCGGGAGCGAGCGCGTCGCAGGGCAGTCAGGCGTGGTCGGAGGCGTTCGGCATCGACAACGGAAACTTCGTCCTCGTTTCCCAGTACACCGTGAACCTCTCCATCACACCGAGCAACATCGATCAGCACGCGAGCGAGCTCACGACGCAGATCCAGAACCTCTTCACGCAGGCGGGTGGATCGATGCAGTCGGGTCCGACGAAGCTCACGATGGGCGGCTTCCCGGCACTCGGATACAGCGGCACCGCGGTCAACCCGCAGGCCGTGTCCGTCAAGACCCGGATCGTCCTTGCATTCAACGGTTCCACCGAGTACTTCGTGAACTGCCAGAGCACGGGCGAGGACACCTCCGCGCTCGACGCCGGGTGCGATCAGATCGTCAAAACGTTCACGGTCGCGTAGCGAGCGGACGTTGAGGGAGCCGGGATGCCCACGATCGGGGTGGGACGACGAGCGGTCGCGATCCTGCTCGATTCCCTCGTGTTCATCGTTCCCGCCGCCCCCGTGGTCGCGCATATCTTCGCGACGACATCACATCTGTACGTGTACTCCCGGACCCTGGGAAGGCAAACCTTCGTGACCCGGACGTCGCTCGGGTGGGAAAACAGCGCGCTCGCGCTCCTCGCGATCGCATGGCTCGCATACATGACCGTGATGGAGAGCGCATACGGCGCGTCGCTCGGCAAGTTCGCCCTGGGCATCCGCGTCGTCCGGCTCGACGGCCAGCCGGTGGACGGGTTCACCTCGTTCCTGCGCAACATCCTCCGAGCCGTCGACGCCGTCGGCTTCTATCTCGTGGGGGCGATCATCGTGTGGAACTCGCCGTTGAAGCAGCGCCTCGGAGACAAGGCGGCGAAGACCATCGTCGTGCCCGCCTCGTTCGCCGCGACCTATCGGGGAGGCGGCGACCTTCCGCCGGTTCCCGTCGCCGACTCCTTCCCGATCCCACCGAGGCCGGACCGATGACCGACGTGCGTGTCACGGTGAACGGTGCTGCGCACGAAGCCGACGTGGAGCCGCGGACGCTCCTCGTGTCGTTCCTGCGCGAGACGCTCGGCCTCACCGGAACGAACATCGGCTGCGACACGACGTCGTGCGGCGCGTGCACGGTCCTGCTCGACGGGGAGTCGGTGAAGTCCTGCACGGTGCTGGCGGCACAGGCCAACGGCTCGGAGATCACCACGATCGAAGGCCTGGCCGAGGCAGAGGAGCTCCATCCCGTGCAGGCGGCGTTCCGGAGGAACCACGGTCTCCAATGCGGCTTCTGCACGCCGGGGATGGTGATGGCCTCGGTGGCGCTCCTGAAGGAGAACCCCTCGCCCACCGAGGAGGAGATCCGGCGCGGCCTCGAGGGCAACCTCTGCCGCTGCACGGGCTACCACAACATCGTCAGCGCGGTGCTCGACGCCGCCGGAAGCCCGCGCGAATGATCCCCGCCGCCTTCGACTACGAGCGCGCGGGCTCCGTCCAGGAGGCGCTCGCGATGCTCGGCGAGCGGGGCGACGAGGCGAAGATCCTCGCGGGCGGTCATTCCCTCCTGCCGCTCATGAAGCTCCGGCTGGCGCAGCCTTCGCTCCTCGTCGACATCGGACGCATCGCGGAGCTCCGATTCATCCGCGAGGAGGACGACTCGATCGCGATCGGCGCGCTGACGCGCCACGCCGATCTCGAGCGGAGCGACGTGCTCGCGAGTTGGTGTCCGCTCCTGAGCGCGGTTGCGGCCGAGATCGGCGACCCACAGGTCCGCCATCGCGGAACGATCGGCGGCTCGCTCTCCCACGCGGATCCGGCATCGGATCTCCCCGCCGCCATGGTCGCACTCGACGCGGAGCTCACGATCCGGAGCGTCGACGGCTCCACGCGCACCGCCTCCGCCGGAACGTTCTTCCGCGGGCTGTTCGAGCCCGACCTCTCCCCCACGGAGATGCTGACCGAGATCCGTCTGCCCAAGCGCCGACCCGGCGCGGGATGGAGCGCGGTCAAGTTCCACCGTCGCGCGCAGGATTGGGCGCTCGTCGGCGTCGCCGCTCTCACCCACGCCGACGGAACGGCCCGCATCGCCCTGACGAACATGGCCGACCGGCCGGTGCGCGCGGCCGCGGTGGAGGAGGCCCTCGCGAACGGCGACGACGCGGCATCGGCCGCCAGAAGAGCCGGTGAGGGAACCTCGCCGCCGAGCGACATCGCGGGGAGCTCGGAGTACCGCCGGGCGCTCGCCGAGATCCTCGTTCGGCGCGCCCTGGAGGAGGCGTCCGCGCGAGCGAACGCCTCCTCGCGAAACTGACCGAGCCCTAGTTCGCGATGACGCCGTGCGGGTCGATCACAAACTTCTTCGCGGCTCCCTTGTCGAAGTCCTTGTAGCCCTCGGGAGCCTGGTCGAGCGGGATCGTCTGCACGTTGACGTTCCGCGCAGGGTGCGTCTTGTCGTTCAGGATCGCCTGCATCAGCTGCCGGTGGTAGCGCATCACCGGACACTGACCGGTCGTGAACGTGTGGGACTTCGCCCATCCGAGACCGATCCGGATGCCGAGCTGACCGATCTTCGCCTCCTCGTCGACGCCGCCCGGATCACCGGTCACGTACAGGCCCGGGATCCCGATCGCGCCGCCCGCCCGCGTGACCTCCATCAGCGCGTTGAGGACGGTCGCCGGCTGCTCGTGGCCGGAGTCGGCTCCGTGCCCCTTCGCCTCGAATCCCACGCAGTCGACGGCCTGGTCGACCTCCGGAACGCCGGTGATCTGCTCGATCTGATCCTCGAGCGAGGCGTCCTTCTTGAGATCGATCGTCTCGCAGCCGAACGACGCGGCCTGCTGCAGCCGCTCCTCGATCATGTCTCCGACGATCACGACCGCCGCGCCGAGGAGCTGACACGCGGTGGCGCACGCCAAACCGACCGGACCCGCTCCCGCCACGTAGACGACGGAACCAGGCCCGACCCCCGCGGAGAACGCTCCGTGGTAGCCGGTCGGAAAGATGTCCGAAAGCAGCGCCAGGTCCTTGATCTTCTCCATCGCCCGGTCGCGGTCGGGGAACACCAGCAGGTTCCAGTCGGCATACGGCGTCATGACGTACTCCGCCTGTCCGCCGATCCAGCCGCCCATGTCGACGTAGCCGTAGGCCGCGCCCGGACGGGAGGTGTTGACGTTCAGGCAGACGCCCGTCTTCCCCTCCTTACAGTTGCGACACCGACCGCAGGCGATGTTGAAGGGCACGGACACGAGATCGCCGACCTTCACGAACTCCACGTCCCGCCCGGTCTCGATCACCTCGCCGGTGATCTCGTGGCCGAGGATCAGTCCCTCCGGGGCCGTGGTGCGGCCGCGAACCATGTGCTGGTCGCTTCCGCAGATGTTCGTCGCGACGATCTTAAGGATCGCTCCGTGCTCGGTCTTCCGGTTGCCGAGCGCGAGCTCCGGATAGGCGATGTCCTGGACCTCTACCTTGCCCGGGCCCATGTAC
>JBJMLP010000081.1:0-3599 GCA_045805245.1 Actinomycetota bacterium
CGCGCCCCGCGGCGTTCTCAGTCAGCGACGCGAGTTCGCCGTCATCATCGTCCTGAGTCTCCTCGCGGTCTCGATGATCGCCGTCGCGTCGGCGACGGATTCCTACGTTCCGCTCTTCTTCGCGTGGGTTCCGTACCTCGGGATCCCGCTGATCGTCGCCCGGCTCGATCGCGCCCGCGCGCTCGCCTCGCCCGCTCCCCCGGTCGGCGGCCCGGTTCGGACCTCGGAGGCAGCCCCGTCCTCGGAGGCCGACGAACCGGAGGATCGCTAGAGCCGGACGTCGGAGAAGCGGAGGGCCTCCTCCGCGAGGTGGAGCTCCTCCACCTCGGTCGCTCCGAGCTCCGCGAGCTTCGCGAGCATCCGGTCGACCAACCACTCCGGCGCGGAAGCGCCGGACGTGAGGCCGATGACCTCCGCGCCGCGGAGCCACGCCGGATCGACCTCCGTCTCGTCGTCGACGAGATATGCGGGCGTCCCGAGCGCCTTGGAGACCTCCACGAGCCGGTTGGAGTTGGAAGAGTTCTTCGAGCCGATCACGAGCACCACGTCGGCGCGCGGCGCGACGGCCTTCACCGCATCCTGGCGGTTCTGCGTCGCGTAGCAGATGTCGTCCTTCGGAGGCGCGGTGATCGAGGGGAACCGCCGGCGGAGCACGTCGACGATCTCGTCGGTCTCGTCGACCGAGAGCGTCGTCTGGGTCAGGTACGTCAGATGTTCGGGGTCCGGAACCTCGACCGTTCGCGCCTGCTCCACGTTCTCGACGAGGATCGTCCGGTCCGGAGACTGACCCGTGGTTCCGACGACCTCCTCGTGTCCCGCGTGACCGATCAACAGGATCGTCTGCCCCTCACCGGCGAAGCGGCGGGACTCGAGGTGCACCTTCGTGACGAGTGGGCAAGTGGCGTCGATCACCGTGAGGCGTCGCCCCTGCGCGTTCTCGTAGACCTCCGGCGCGACGCCGTGCGCGGAGAGGACGACGACCGCGCCCTCGGGCACGTCGGTCTCCTCCTCCACGAAGACGGCGCCCTTGACCTCGAGGTCCCGAACGACGTGGAGGTTGTGCACGATCTGCCGCCGCACGTACACGGGCGGGCCGGAGCGCTCGAGCGCGCGCTCCACGGCGTCGACGGCGCGCTCCACGCCTGCGCAGTAGCCCCGGGGAGCAGCGAGAAGGACCTTCATGAAACCCATGGTAGCGGTCCGAAACGGGCTCTCCGCCCGCCCGCTCCAGATGTCATACGAACGTTGTCGTACCTCCATGGGCCCCGGTACCCTGGCTCGGCCGGACGATCGTCCGAACACTCCCTCTCGCAACGTGCGAGCTTCCGCTTGCCCTGAAAGCTCGAGCGCGCGCGGGTGCGGTACGGCGACGGCCGGCGACAGGCAGTTCAGGTCGTCCGTCGAGCACCCAGGAGGTGATCCAGCACCCACGACCTACCGCGGGGCTTCGGAGCTGCGGCTCCGGGCCACGGCCAAGCACGCCGGCCACCGCGGGGGTGAAATCCACATGGACAAACTCGCCCGCATCGGGCGCCGTGGAACCGCGGCGCTCCTCATCAGTTCCGTCCTGCTCGGGCTCCCCGCAGCGCAAGCAGGTGCTCATCCCAGATCACAGGTACCGGCCCGCGTCTGCCACATCCGGTGGCAGTCCGGCAAGCATCAGGTCAAGCGGCTCATCCATTGCGCCGCGCATCGCTGGAGGGTTCCGGGAGGACCTCGCAAGGCCATCAGTGTGGCCCGCTGCGAATCGGGGTTCCGCCCTCGCGCCTACTCGGGAGGCAACGCCGGCGTCTTCCAGCAACGGACCATCTACTGGGGCGGCCGCGCTCGCCGGTTCGGCTTCCGTGGATGGTCGGTCTACAACGGCCGCGCGAACGTCATGGTCTCCATCCGCATGGCGCACGCGACGGGCTGGGGAGACTGGTCCTGCGCCTGAGCGACTCAGGCTCTGCGGTCGATCACCGGGCCGCGGGAGGGAGGAGCCGCCTTGACGGCTTCGCGGACCTCCTGCGGCCCGGAGACCACCACCGACGCTCCCGGCAGCTCCCGGTCGGCCACGATCCGCATCCCCGGAAAGCGCTCGCGCAGCAGCTCCGCGAGGGTGTCGAAGGGTCCGAACACCACGACGACGTGGGGCCGCTCCGCGTCGACGATCGCGATGGCGTCCTCCATGGAGGTCGCGCCGGGCGTGAGCTCCCACTCCGCGCTGACCGCGGCGGAGCGAAGCGTGCGCAACGAGTCGTCGTCCTCGGCGATGACCAACACCTTCAATGCCCGGCACATCGTCTAGGCGCTTCCCATCGTCACAACCAACCCTTCCGCCGAAAGGCGAGATAGAGCCCGACAGCGGAGACGACCATCAGGCCGAGCGCAAGCGGATAGCCGACCGCCCAATGAAGCTCGGGCATCCCTCGGAAGTTCATCCCGTAGATGCCAGCGATCAGCGTCGGCACCAGGATGATGGCACCCCACGACGTGAGCGACTTCATCACCTGGTTCATGCGATTGGAGATCTGCGAGAGCTGGGCCTCCAACGCCGAGGTCAAGAGGTCGCGGATGTTGTCGGTGAAGTCGCTCGCCCGGATCGTGTGATCGAGCACGTCGCGGAAGTACGGCGCCATCGACGGGGTGACGAAATCCGGCAGCTCGAGGGCACGGTCGAGGGCCTCCCGGAGCGGCACGATCAGTCTCCGGAAACGCACGACGAGCCGCTTCAGCCGGAAGATGTCCTCCTGAACGTCGGGATCCGGCACCTCCGCGAACACGCGGTCCTCGATCTCGTCGCCGACGTCTTCCAGTTGATCGATCACGTCGAAGTAGCCGTCGACGATCTCGTCGAGCAAGAGGTACAGGAGGAACGCTCCGCCCTCCTCGGTGAGGTGCTGCTGATGCTCCAGACGCTCCCTCACCCGGGCGAGGTCGAAGGGAGGCTGGTACCGGAGGGTCACCATGAATCCCTTGCCGAAGAGCACGTGGACCTCGCTGTCCACGAGCTCCCTCGTGCCCTGGAGCCGGAAGGCGTGGACCACGAGGAACGAATACGTGTCGAAGACCTCGAGCTTCGGCCGCTGCCCGCGCTGCTCGGTGTCCTCCATCGTCAGCGGATGGAACCCGAACTGGCGCTCCAACAGATCGAGGTCGTCCTGCGAGGGATCCTCGATGTCCAGGAGGATCTTCGGACCGTGCTGTTTCAGATGATCCTTGATCGTCTCGGGATCGCAGTGAGCGTCCTCGAGCTTTCCGTCGCGGTACAGATGGCAGGTGATCACGCTCGAAAGCGTATCCCACGGTCCGGGCGGCTAGACTCCGCCTCCGTCACCCCGCCATGTCCGACGTCCGCGCATTCCTCCGTTTCTGGCACGCCCTCGATGCCGCGATGGAGCGCGTCGTGGAGACGCCCTGGGGTGCCGTCATCTCCGACGCGCGGTTCGCCTCGATCTGGGACGTGAACTACGCGCGGGTCGACCGCGAGGGCGACGTTCGGCTTTCCGACGTGCGGGCGGCTCTCGAACCCGAGCTCGCCCGGATCGGGGCGCGGCACGAGCACGTCGTCTGCTTCTGGCCCGAGCTCCAGGCGGGACTCCTCGGCGAGCTCGGCC
>JBJMLP010000082.1:0-16286 GCA_045805245.1 Actinomycetota bacterium
CGAGCTCCCGCGCGCTCGGCGTCCGAATCGATCGAGCTGGCTCAAGAGGTCGACGTTGATGAGGACGGGTTGAGAGAACAACGCGTCGAGATCGCGCTCGGACACGTTCGTGCCGGTGAAGGAGATCTCCGCGGGCTCCCACCCGTGCTCCATCGCGTAGCGGACCTCTCCCGGGGAACAGGCGTCGATGCCGACGCTCTCGGCCGCTCCCGGAGCGCCGAGCGAACGGAGGAACCGGAGCACCCCGGGCTCGCGGAGCGCCTTCAGCGCGAACCGCACCCGCCCCTTCAGCCTCACTCGCGCGAAGGCTGACTGGAGGGCGCGCGCGTTGGAACCGACGATGTCGATGTCGTAGACGTACAGCGGCGTTCCGTGTTGCCGTGCAAGCTCCTCCGCGTCGCGTCCAGCGATGCGCAGCCGCCCACCGGCGATGTCGAGTCCCGGGCGTACCCACCACGTGCGAGACCCGGCCTCTCGCTGGGCGGTAACGTCGGTGCTGCTCACGGAACCCCCGAACCGTTGGGTGAACCGGTGCAGTGTACGGAAAGCGCCCCTCGGGTTGTCGCGTGTGTATGCAAACCTGACCCGGATTCAGCGTTCGCGCACCGTCGTTCCGCGTGCATCCGTTCCTCCTTGGGTATCATCGATGCGCTGCAGAAACCCCATCCCCGTGGCTCGACCATTCCATCAGGAGGAGAACCCATGGCCGAACGAACCATCCTCGTATGCGACGACTGCGGTCGCCCGGCAACTACCTCGGTGACGATCCGCATCAACGGGCGCAATCTCGTCAAGGACCTTTGCGATCAGGACGCTCGCACGCTCGTTCGCAACGCGCGGACCCCGAAGCGCGGACGCAAGGCCGCGACGGTGCTCGCGCCGAGCACCGTCGGTGAGCGTCGCGGGCCGGGTCGCCCGAAGGGCTCGACGTCGAAGCGCTCGTCGGCCAAGCGTTCATCTGCGAAGCGCTCCTCCGCGAAGCGATCGTCGGCGAAGCGCACCGGCCGCAAGCGCACGGCCTCCCGCCGCCGCACCACCGCCGCGGCCTGACCTCCGGCGTGGACGAACGCGTCCGCGCCTTCCTCGAACAGCAGCACGCCGCGGCCGTCGCGACGATTCAGCCCGACGGAGCGCCGCACGTCGCGCGCATCGCCGTCGCTCTGATGGGAGACGTCCTCTGGAGCTCCGGCACTCGGAACCGCGTGCGGACGCGGAACCTCCGGCGCGATCCACGCGCCACGCTGTTCGTCTTCGATCCCCGGCGCGCGCAGTCGTGGATGGGGATCGAGTCGCGGGTCCGGATCCTCGACGGGCCCGAGGCGCCGGAGAGCAGAACCTTCGGCTGTACCGATCCCTCGCGGGGGAGCCCGACGACGCGGAGGAGTACCTCTCCGCGATGGTCCGCGAGGAACGCCTGATCTACGAGTTCACGGTGGACCGCGCGTACGGGCAGTTCTGAGCGGCGCTCAGCCGCCGATCGGACCCTTTCGGACCAGGCCGCGCATCTCCTCGAGGGATCCCGCGTCCTCGAGGATGCTCTCCATCCACCAGGTGACGCCGGCGTCGGAGTACTCCACGATCATCTCGGCACGCCGCGACGCGTCTCCTTCGTCGGAGAGGGCGACGGCGACATCGAACGGCTCGCGGCCCGGGCGATGCTCCCGGACCGCCGCGACGATCTCGCGCACGTCCTGGGACGTGAGCATCCAATCGTCCGGATCGGTCGGGATCCGCTGCGAGAACACCCCGTCGTAGCGGGCGGCCCGACGGATCGGTCCCGGGTTCGGCCAGTTTCCGGCGACCCAGATCGGGATCCGGGGCCGCTGCACCGGTCGCGGAAGCGATCGGGCACCTCGCAGCCGGTAGCGACCGTCGGCGTCGATCGGCTCGCCCGTCCACAGCCGAGTGATGACGTCGAGCCCGTCGTCGAGGAGTGCCGCACGTTCCCGGTCGCCGGTCTCCTCGCCGAACGGCGCGAACTCCATCCGTGGGCTGGAGCCGAGCCCGACCCCGAGCGTCATCCGTCCGCCGGAGAGCTGGTCGAGCGTCACGGCCTGCCGCGCGACCTGCCAGGGCCGGCGACGTGGAAGCGGCGTGACCATCGTCCCTACGCGAACGCGCTCCGTCGCGACGGCGATCGCGGCGAGCGAGATCCACGGATCCGCGACGTGCGCATCGCCGCGGAGGAGATGGTCCCAGACGAAGAATCCATCCCATCCGGCGGCCTCGGCGTCCGCCGCGAGCTCGGCGAGGAGACGCGGATCGCCGTAGGTGCCGAAGTTTTGAGCGTTGAGCGCGAACCGCACGCGCGCTTCAGCCGATCCGGAGCTCGAACCAGTACGTCGCGCTCCCCCGGCCCCAGTATCCGGTGACGGAGAGGAAGGAACGGCCCGGTGGAACGCGCAGGGCGTCGGAGCCGCGGCGCAGATCGAGCGTTCCGATCCGGTCATGCGGATACGCGCCGTCCGTGGCCTTCCACAGCTCCGCGCCGGAGGAGTCGGCGTTTCCGCGGACGAACAGCGCCGCGTCGCGTGGGACGTGGAACGACGGCAGCCGCGAGAAGTCGATGGCGGTGTCGGCGCAATAGTCGGAGCGAGGGCTCGTCCGCCAGCACCAGCTCTCCGGAGCCCCGGACCGCGAGATCCCGTTCACACTCAGCGAGCCGGAGGGACCCTTCCGGTCACCGACGAGGAGCGAACGGATCGTGCACGGGCGGCTGGTGTTCGCTCCGTTCGCCACGTCGCCGTGGTCGGCGACGTACGCGTCGCGGCCGGGTCCTCCCACGACGACGTCGTTCCCGAGCGTGCGATCGAACGCCGAGAGGCAGACGTCGGCTCCACTGCCGCCGTCGATACGGTCGGAGCCCTTGCCGCCGACGACGCTGTCGCCTCCCGATCCACCGCGGAGGCGGTCGTTGCCGTTCCCGCCGTTCAACCGATCGGCGCCGCCGGCTCCGAGAACGAGGTCGTCACCGGCGCGGCCGGTGAGGAGGTCGGCGCCGCCGCGACCGCAGATCACGTCCGGCCCGTCGGTTCCGACGAGCACGTCGGCGCCTGAGGTTCCGGAGATGGCGCAGCGACCGGTCGCGGTGGCCGTCCACGGGGAAGACGCAACGGCAGATACGGAAACGGTGAGCACGAGCACGCACGCGCTTCGGATCAAGAGCATCGCTCGAAGCCTATGCCCGGACGCACGCGGAACGTGACAGCCGAGGCTCTCCGCGGAGCCTCAGCCAGCCACGGCGGTGGAGACCGTCACCGGCACTCGCTGGACGCCGTTGTTCGCGTAGCCGCCAAGGTTCCACTCCGCCTCGTCCGGCTGCGTGCGTCCCGTCGCGTCGGTCGCGCGGGAGCACAGGACGTGCTCCCCCTCGACGGCTCTCCAGTCGAACGACCATCCGACCCACGCGCGATCGGACCTCGCCCGCCGGTCGATCCGGGCGTCGCTCCACGTCGCGGCGCCGTCGGTGCTCACCTCCACGCGCTCGACCGGACCCCAGCCCGACCATGCGCGGCCGCGGAGCGTCACCGCGCCCGGAGCGAGGTGGCGGGACCGACTCAGGAACTCCGGGATCCCGGGCGGAACCATCAGCGATCGCGGAACGATCCGGGTGACGGGCTCGCCCTCCTCCTCCTCGGTGCTTCGGAACCGGTAGCCGGCGCGGTTCTGGTAGCCGTCGAAGGGCTCGCGCACCGGCGTGATGCGCGAGAGCCATTTCACCGACGCCATCCCGTACCAACCCGGAACGACGAGACGCATCGGAGCCCCGTGCTGCGGAAGGAGCGGAGCGCCGTTCATCTCGTCCGCCAGCAGAAGCTCCTCGCGGCGCACCTCCTCGAGCGGGAGGCTGCGCGCGTACGCCTGCTGCTCTCCTCCCTCGATGCCCCGGTCGAGGCCGGTGAAGACGACCTCTACGGCATCCTCGTCGACGCCGGCCTCCTCCAGGAGCGGAACCAGCGGCGTCCCCGTCCACTCCGCGGTGCCGACGGCATCGAGGAGCCACGGCTGGCTGATCGCCCGCGGCTCATAGAGCGTGCGGCCGTTCCCGGCGCATTCCATCGTGACGGCGACCGTCCGGCGCTTCCGCCTTCGGAGATCGTCGAGCGAGAGCTCGAGCTTCTCGCCGACCGCTCCGTCGACGTGGAGACGCCAGGCGGCAGCGTCCACTTCCGGCACGTCGTAGTGGATCAGGAGGTAGTGGAGGCCCGTGGGCGTGAGGTCGTAGGCCAGCGCTTCCTGCGGCATCCCGGCGTTCCGCGCGGCGAGCTGGAGCTCCTCCCTGGAGATGTCGCCGGCCGGCCGTTCCACCGCCGGATGATGCGTCAGTCGGGCGTCAGGCTCAACCCCGCGCCTGAGCCTCCTCATAGAGGTGACGTGCGTCACATCTGCCGGGTGACGAAGAGCACATGCGTCTCGTGACGCGGAACACAGACATCCCGCGCTCCAGGTGATGGAATGACGCCATCTTTCGAACAGGAGGGCAGAGGGATGGCGCAGAAGAAGATCGCTCCGGCGAAGCCGGCAACGAGCAAGGGCGCGAAGGCCGACTCCAAGTCCGCCGCCACGCGCGTGACGAAGAGGAAGACCTTCAAGAAGGTTCACGCCAAGTAAGACCGAAGGTTTCCGAAGCGGGCCCGGTTTCCCCGGGCCCGTTTCGCGTTTCCGGGGCAGTCGCGACCCCCGACTTCCTGCGCCGGAGCGATCTCCGCTTGACCGCGCGCGTTCGACAGCCTAGATTCCGCGCGAGCTCCGTCGGAACTTCTCCGTGAGAAACAGGGAGGTAGCCATGCGCCGGTCCCTCATCGCCGTCATCTCGATCCTCGTCGTCGCGTCTGCCGTGTTGTGGGTCCGCGCTTCGAGGGAGCCCGAGCAGGCTCGTTCCGCGGGGGTGGCGGAACAGGATGCCGACGCCGCCGGTGCGTCGGAGACAAGCGCCACCGACGCCGAGGAGGAAGCCGACGGTGAAGAGGGAGACGCCGACCGCGCGGTCGCTCCCGCTCGCATCGAGGCCGCCGCCGAGGCGAGGGGACGGAAAGCCGCCCCCGTGCAAGCGGCTGCCGCACCCGCGGGCTGGCAGTCCGAGCAGGTCTGGAACGCCTCACGGAACGACTGGGAGCCGGCGGTCGCGACCGATCCGTCGTCCAGCCGCGTGTACGAGCTGACCACCCGCTACGGAGGCTCGAAGGCCTGTACGCAGTGCCCCGACCCCGCGATCATCTTCCGTTCCTCGAGCGACGGCGGGGCCACCTGGAGCGCCGACTCGTTCCTCTGCTCGTGCCGCGGCGTGAAGGCGCAGAACGACCCGGTGATCGCCGTCTCCAACACCGGCGCGATCTACGCGGTGTTCATGAACGACTACAACCCCGGCGTTTCCTTCACGAAGTCCACCGATCACGGCGCGAGCTGGTCGACCCCGATCGCGCTCAAGGGAAAGGGGCTCTCCTTCACGGACAAGCCCTGGATGGCGATCTCTCCGAACGGCCAGGACGTGTACGTGGCGTTCAACTCGAGCGACAGCTACATGGTCGCCTCCCACGACGGCGGAGCGACCTTCTCGGCCCGCGTCAAGACGAACTCCGACTCCCTCTACTGGTTCGCCGAGGGAGGAGCGGTCGCGCCCAACGGGAGCGTCTACTTCTCCGAGAGTGCGGAGAACCAGAACGAAACGGGCCCCGTGAAGCTCGCCGTCCTCAAGTCCTCGAACGGAGGCACTTCCTGGACGACGACGTTCGTGGACACGAGCCAGCAGCAGCCTCCGTGCACGGTTCCGTCCTGTACGGGCGATTTCTTCGCCCCCTCCGCGTCGCTCGACGTCGACTCCGCCGGCAAGATCCTGCTCGCCTACTCGGCCAACAACACGGCCGCGGCGAACAAGACGATGTACGTGCGGACATCGACCGACGGCGTTACCTGGAGCGCCCGCACCGACGTCGGGCAGAACACCGGCGATTCGGGCTTCCCGTCGGTGGAGGCGGGAACAGCGGCGGGCGACTTCCGTCTCGTCTGGCAGGACAGCCGGAACGGCGCGACGGCGTGGAACACGTGGTACCGCAAGACGACCGACGGCGGAGCCACCTGGGGCACCGCCCTGCGCCTCTCGGATCTGGGCTCCGGAGCTCCGTACAAGACCGCCAACGGATACGCGTTCCCGTACGGCGACTACATGGACATCGCCGTCACGTCGACCGGAACGAACATCGTGATCTGGGGTGAGGGCCCGAACTACGTAGGCCCGGGAGGCACGTGGTCGACCAGAGGCGCGTAATCCGGTAGGTCGAGGCCGACGCGCATCGCCTGGAACGGCCGCGGCATGCCCTAGAGTCGCGCCGTGTCCGAAGGCCACAACGTCGAGGCGGCTCATCAGCTGAGCGAGCGGCACGACGCCGATCCGTCGCCCGGCCGCTCGATCGAGATCCTCGAGATCTTCGAGGTCGTCCTGCTCGCGATCGTGGCCGTGGCGACGGCGTGGAGCGGCTATCAGGCGGCTCAGTGGGACGGCCACCAGGCGTTCGAGTACGGCACGGCGTCACGCCTCCATGCGCAGGCGAACCAGGTCGCCACGCTCGGCGGACAGCAACGCCTCCTCGACGTCTCCACGTTCAACACGTGGATCCAAGCGCACGAGGAGGGGAACGACACGCTTGCCGATCTCTACGTGAAGCGGTTCAGCCCCGAATACCTCGTCGCGTTCAAGGCATGGCTGAAAACCCATCCGTTCACGAACCCGAACGCGCCAGCGGGGCCCATCTTCATGCCCGAGTACCACAACGCCAAGACGGAGCTCGCGGCGAAGCTCGATGAGCACGGAAGCGAGGCCTTCGACGAGGGCACGGAGGCGCGCGACAACGCGGATCGCTACGTGCGCCAGACCGTCCTGCTCGCGACCGCATTGTTCCTGATCGCGATCGCGCAACGTTTCCGGGTCCGCGGAGTGAGGATCGCCGCGGGCATCCTCGCCGTCGTTTTGATGCTCTACGCCGTCGCAGGCGTGGTGTCGCTCCCTCGGCTCTGATCGCGACGGGAGTCAGCGAGTGGCGTTTCAACGGGTCCGAGTGGAGGTGAGGGGATTCGAACCCCTGACCTCTGCCGTGCGAAGGCAGCGCTCTACCGGGCTGAGCTACACCCCCCGGGAGCGTCGAAGCGTAGCAGAGGCCTCCGCCGCTTCTACGACTCCTCAGGGCCGAGCACGCGGCCCGCGTGGCGTTCCAGCGCGTCGCGGAGATCCTTCTGCACCAGCGACAACGAGAGATCGCCGCGCGTCTTCTCCATGATGCCGCGCGCCACGTCGGTGGAGCGCCGCAGATGCATCGTGATCGCGTCGGGATAGTCGATCGCGACGAGCACCGCGTACATGTCCTCCATCGCGGTCAGAAGCTCCTCGCTTCGGTCGGTCTCCCCCGCCCTCAAGAGATCGAGGATGTGGCGCCGGATCTCTCCGATCGCCTCGGCCATCCCGTTCAGGTACGGAGCCGACTCGACTCCGAGGTCGTCCGGGCCGGGAACATCTTCCCCGGCGACGAGCGCGGCGGTGATCCGGGCCTCGGCGTACTCCTTCTGCGCGTCCTGGAGATAGCCCGCGTATCGCACCTCCTGCTGCTCCTCGACGGCGGCGAGCCCGCGGTCGAGCGCGGCCCGCGCCTCGCCCATGAGCTCTTGGGCCTTCGCCGTCTCCGAGCGGTGGATCGCGCGGATCGCGTTCGCCGACGACCGGATCGCCGATCGCGACGCGATCAATGCCTGCTCACGCGCGGCGGTCTTCTCGTCGAAGCGTCGCTGGAACTCGGCGGTGAGCTCGTCGAGGCTCACGCGGAAAGGGGTCAGGCCCGGGCGACGTTCAGCTCGCGCGCCGAACGCACGACGACGTGCACGCGGTCGCCCTCGTCCAGCTGTCCCAGCCCGTTGTACGTGGGTCGCGCGGAGCGGCTCTGCCCCTCCGCGACGTAGCGGCGGCCGCTCGCGTACCCGCGCGCGCCGGCGTAGCGCGCGGTCTCCGCCGAGGGAGTCACCTCGTCGACCGCTTCGTGGACGCTCCGATCACGTGGACTCTCCACGTTCTTGAGCGACAGCAGCAGGAACACGTAGGCGATGAGCAGTCCCGCCAGCAGCGCCGTGATCGTCCACACGGGGCGGAGCGGAGGCACCGCGCCGATCAGGAACGTGATCCCGATGCTCTCGAGGAGGAAGACGAAGACCCGGCGGCGACGTTCCCGGGCCCGCGCGACCCGGCGTTTGTGCGATCCCAAGAAGGGAGTGGCCTTCTTGGGCGCGATGATCCAACGACCCCGAGGCGATTCCGTTTCCGCAAGCACTTCCATGTCGCGCTCGAACCCCTCAACGCTCGCTTCTGGGGAATGCCTTCGACTTCGCCCTGGGAGCATGAAGGCCACCCACAGGATGCCCAAGGCAGCCACGAAACACCAACTCACAGCCCATGCCCTCCGGTGCCCCCGACGTGCATCTCCGGCCACATCTGGGCTGGACACCGAGGCTAGCACCCAACATCTGGTGCCTCAAATACCAGGCATGGAATTCACTGGCCCGCGGTCGGTTCGGCGCTTTCCGGCCGGCATGCCTCACGGAGCCTCGTAGGCCCCGCTCTTGCCGCCGCGCTTCTCCCGGAGGCGGAGATCCGAGATGGACGCCGACCGGTCGAAGGGCTTCGCGGTGTCGTAGAGGCAGAGGGCCGCGACGGCGGCGCCGGTGAGGGACTCCATCTCGACACCCGTCCGGTCGCGGGCGCGGACGGTTGCCCGCACGACGATCCGGCCGGCGGCGACGTCCGGCTCGATCGCGAGCTCCGCTCCCGTGACCGCGATCGGATGACAGAAGGGGAGCAGGTCCGGCGTGCGTTTCACCGCGAGGATGCCGGCGATGCGCGCAGCCTCGATCGGCTTGCCCTTCTCGGTGCCCTCGACGAGCTGCGCGCAGGCCTCCGGAGTCGTGGAGAGGACGCACTCGGCGATCGCGAGCCGGTCGGTGACCTCCTTGCCGCCGACCTCGACGATCCTCGCGGGCCGCTCCGCGGCCGGATCCGGAGCGCTCCGGGCGGTCATTCGGGTGAGCGGAACAGCATCACGCGGCAGTCCGCGCCCGCGCGGAGCGTCTCCACACCGGGGGGGACTATCGCCAGGCCGTTCGCGCGGGCGATCGTGGAGATCAGGTTGGAGCCGCTTCCTCCCGTCGGCTCCGCGACGCGGCCCTCCGGTGTCCGGCGGACGAGGACGCGAGCGAACTGCGTCTTGCCGCGCGGACCGGAGATGTCGGCGGTGAGCTTGGCGGTGATCTCGGGACGGAAGAGCTCCCGCCGGTTCATCATCTTCATGAGCGCCGGACGGATGAACACCTCGAACGAGGCGAAGACCGAGACGGGGTTGCCCGGCAGGCCCCAGTAGGGCTTCCCCTCGATCAATCCGAAGGCCTGCGGCATGCCCGGCTGCATCGCGACCCGGAAGAAGTCGAGGTCGCCGCGGCGGAAGAACGCAGCCTTGACGACGTCCCGGTCCCCCATGGAGACACCGCCGGAGGAGATGAACGCGTCTGCCTGCACGAGGTGGTTGAAGATCGTGTCGCGCAGCTGATCGACGTCATCGCGGACGATCCCTGCGAGGTACGGAACCGCTCCCGCCTCCCGGAGCGCACCGAAAAGCGTGTACGCGTTGGAGTCAGGGATCTGCCCGTAGCGCGGCTCCCGCCCGGGCTCGACGAGCTCGTCACCGGTTGAGAGCACGATCACACGCGGACGGGGGTTCGCGAGCACCTGCGAATGACCTGCGGATGCCAGGAGTCCCATCTCCGGAGCGCCGATGCGACGGCCGGCGCGCACGAGCACGGAACCCTCCTTGACGTCCTCCGCGACGGGCCGGATGTGGCGTCCCGCCGGAACCGGCTGCATCACGCGGACGCGGTCCTCGTCGGCGACGACCTGCTCGATCGGCACGATCGCATCCGCCCCGGCCGGGATCGGCGCCCCGGTCGCGATCCGCATCGCCTCCCCGTTCCCCACGGTTCCCTCCGGCCGGTGGCCGATCAGGGCGCGTCCGACCACGCGGAGCTCGACACCGCCCGATCCGGCTTCCGCGACGTCGGCGGACCGGATCGCGAACCCGTCCATGGCGGAGGAGGAGAACGGAGGGAGGTCGCCTTCCGCGAACATGTCCTCCGCGAGCGTGCAGCCGTAGGTCTCCTGGAGCGGAAGCGCGATCGGCGACAGCGGCTGGATCCGTTGCAGGACACGCTCCCGCGCCTGCGCGACGGAGAGAAGTCCCTCGGTTCCCGATTGCTCGGTCTGCGGCGGAGCGGGGTGCGCCATGGGGCGCAGTCTACCTAGACGAGTCGTTTGCGCTGCACGAAGTCGGAGAGGAACGAGCCGAACTCCTCCCCCATGTCCTCGCGCCGCTGCGCGAGCTCCACGGTCGCCTTGAGGTAGTCGAGCTTGTTGCCGATGTCGAAGCGCCCGCCCTCGAACACGTAGGCGTACACCGCCTGCTCCCGCGCGAGGACGTTGATCGCGTCGGTGAGCTGGAGCTCTCCTCCGACGCCGGGATCGATCTGGTGGAGCGCGTCGAAGATCTCCGGTGTGAGGACGTAGCGACCGATCACCGCGAGATTGGAGGGCGCCTCGTCCGGGTCCGGCTTCTCCACGATCGACACGATCCGCGCGAGGTTGTCCTCCGCCCACTCGGGCTGGATGCAGCCATACAGGTGGATGTCCTGGCGCGGCACCTCCTGGACCGCGACGACGCTTCGTCCGTAGCGCTCGTGGACGGCGAGCATCTCCTGCAGGAGCGGGGTGTCCTCGGCGATCAGGTCGTCGCCGAGGAGGCAGGCGAACGGCTCGTTGCCGACGTGCTGCTCCGCGATCAGCACCGCGTGGCCGAGCCCGAGCGGATCGCGCTGGCGGATGTAGTGGATCGACGCCATCTCGGAGATGGCGCGGACCTCCTTCAGCTCGTCGAACTTGCCCTTGTTCTCGAGGTAGTACTCGAGCTCGAAGGAACGGTCGAAATGGTCCTCGATCGTCCGCTTTCCACGCCCGGAGATGATCAACAGGTCGTTGATGCCGACGCCGACGGCCTCCTCCACGACGTACTGGATCGCCGGCTTGTCGACGATCGCGAGCATCTCCTTCGGCTGGGCCTTCGTGGCGGGAAGGAATCGGGTGCCGAGGCCGGCCGCGGGAACGATGGCCTTCTTGACCTTCATGGAGCGCTCCCTCACGGGTGGGGGGACGGGAAGTCTATCGTTCCCGGTTCGCCGGGCCCATACGCACGAGGCGGTAGCTACAATCTCTTTCGTGCCTACCTACGAGTACGCGTGCACGAAGTGCGGTCAGCACGTCGAGGTCTTCCAGCGCGTCTCCGACGAGCCGCTCACGACCTGCGGCGTGTGCGGCGGTCCGCTGCGGAAGGTCTTCCATCCCGCCGGGATCCTGTTCAAGGGGTCGGGCTTCTACTCCACGGACAATCGGTCGAAGTCCTCCGGGGACGGGTCGAAGAAGGGCTCCGAGACCTCGTCCGAGAAGAAGCCGTCGGAGAAGAAGGCCGACTCGAAGTCCGGCGAGAGCAAACCCTCATCGACGAGCAAGGAAGGCTCCTCCAAGCCGTCGGGGAGTGCCAAGGAGCGATCGGCCTGAGCTCCGCTCGCGTCGGGATCTTCGGAGGGTCGGGCTTCTACTCCTTCCTCGACGACGTCGAGGAAGTTCCGATCGAGACGCCGTACGGCGACCCCTCCGCTCCGCTCCACATCGGCAGCGTCGGGGGTGTCGCGGTCGCGTTCCTGCCGCGCCACGGACGAAAGCACGAGCTCCCGCCGCACCGGATCCCCTACCGGGCGAACCTCTGGGCGATGAAGGAGATCGGCGTCGAACGGATCGTGGGGCCGTGCGCGGCGGGCTCCCTGCAGACCGACGTGGAGCTCGGCGACTTCGTCGTGTGCGACCAGCTCGTCGACCGCACGAGGACGCGGCCGCATACCTTCTACGACGGGCCGGAGACGACGCACATCTCGTTCGCCGATCCGTACTGTCCGACGATGCGCGGCGTCGCACTCGAGAAGGGTCGCGAGCTCGGCATCACGATGCACGACGGCGGAACGATGGTGGTCATCGAAGGTCCGCGCTTCTCCACGCGAGCGGAGTCGGCGTGGTTCTCGGGCCAGGGCTGGCGGACGATCAACATGACCGGCTACCCGGAAGCGCTCTTCGCGAGAGAACTGGAGATCTGTTACGCGAACGTGTCGCTCATCACCGACTACGACGTCGGCGTCGAGGGAGCACCGCCCGTGACGCACGAGGACGTCGTGCGCGTGTTCGGTGAGAACAACGCGCGGCTACGGGACCTGCTGTTCTCGCTCGTGCCGGCGCTTCCGTCGGAGCGGACGTGCCCGTGCGCGACCGCCCTCTCCGGCGCGCGCATGGAGGCGTAGCGCCCCTCGTTCACTCGACGTCGCCGGCAGCGACGGGATCACCCGGAGCTCCGAGCCTGCCGTTCTCGAGCTCGAACCATCTTCCGGAAAGGACCGCGATCGCACGGGGTTCGAGCCCCGCTCGACGTTCCAGCGCTCGGATCACGCCGCCGTGCGAGACGACGAGCAGCGGGCCCGCGTCGTCCTTCAGCCGCGCGAACGCGGCGTCGACGCGTTCCAGAACCTGGGGGGTGGACTCCCCTCCGAGTGGCCGCTCGAGCTTCCCGTCGCGCCAGGCCTCGCGCTGACCGGGGAAACGCTCCTCCATCTCCTCGGCGGAGAGACCGCTCCATGCGCCGACGTCGCGCTCCCGGAAGCCTGCGTCGACCCCAACGGGGCCGAGCTTGAGGTCCTCGGAGATCAACTCTGCCGTTCTCCGCGCGCGTCGAAGGTCGGACGCGACCGCTCCCGCGAGGCCTGCGCCCCGGAGCCGCGCTCCCGCCGCCGCGGCCTGGCGCTCGCCGGTCTCGGAGAGCGGAACGTCGGCCCATCCCTGCCAGCGGCGCTCGGCGTTCCAAACGGACTGGGCGTGGCGGAGGACGAGTACGCGGCTCATGACGGTTCAGTGAACCATCCGGTGGATATCATCCGCGGGATGAGCCGGCCCCAAGTTCTCGTTTCCGTGGAGCTCCGTTTCAAGTCGGCCGAGGATCCCGATCAACTCGCGGAACGCATCCGCGAGTCGGTCCGCCTGATCGTCGGCGGTGACGCTCTGGAGGACTTCCGCGTCCGCAGCCTCCCGCTGACGCCGCCTCGCACGGATCCCCGCTGAGCTTCCGTGTGACTTCGATCACGGAAGCGCGGCCCTCGGCCGCGTAAGGTCGCCGGACACCTCCCTCTGACCACGCGGGAACGCGCGCTCGCGCGATCCGCCCGGAGATCGGAGGAACGTGCGTTCCAGGACTCGACGAAAGTGGTCCGGCGCATCTCGTGCGTTCCTCGCTCTCGCGATCGTCCTCGGCGGAGCATCGTTCCTGCTCGTCCGCGGTTACTCGGCGCGGGTCGA
The DNA here is from genome assembly GCA_045805245.1 of Actinomycetota bacterium. Classification (GTDB taxonomy): domain Bacteria; phylum Actinomycetota; class UBA4738; order UBA4738; family JBJMLN01; genus JBJMLN01. Next base: position 13,469 of record JBJMLP010000082.1, read on the forward strand.
TGCGCTCGCGCCCGCGATCGGACCGAGCGTCTCGGTCCTCACGGCCGGGCGGGACCTCGTCCGCGGCACCACGCTGACCGCGGAGATGCTGAAGACGATCGACGTCCCGGCTGCGTACGCGCCTCCGGGCACGGTGTCTCGGATCCAGGACGCCGTCGGGCACACCCTCGTGAGCGACGTCGCAGCCGGGGAGGCCATCACCAGAACGCGCCTGGGCGCGCAGCACGCCGGACCGATCGCGAGCCTCGTTCCATCGGGGATGCGCGCGGTCACGGTGCCCGCGACGACGGCCGGCGACGTCGTCGTCGGAGACCACGTCGACGTGCTCGCCACTTTCGGCGGCGGCCAACCGCACACGGAGACCACCGCGTCGGGCCTCGAGGTGATCGCGGTCGCATCCGCGAGCGACGCTTCCTCCCAGCTCACGACCGACGGAGGCGGCTCCGGCGCAACGATCACCGTCCTCGCTCCGCCGAGCATGGTGGAGAGCCTGGCGTATGCCAGCGCGTTCGCGACCGTCACCGTCTCCGTCCTCGGAGCGGACGAGGGCGCGCCAAGCTCGACATGAGATCGCCATGAGAACGCAGCGCGGAGCGACGGAACGGCCGGTAGCATGTGCCGGCGCGAGGCCGGCATCAGCGCCGACGAAGGCGTCGGCACGAGCGGCCGCGCGCGTCGATCCCTTTCCGGATCGACCCCGCCCGGACCGAGGGAGGCCCGACGAGCGTTCTCCAGGCGATCGTGCTCGGCATCACCCAGGGGCTGACGGAGTTCGCTCCGGTATCGAGCTCCGGCCACCTGATCCTCGTTCCGTGGCTGTTCGGATGGACGATCGTCAACAACGAAGCCCTCAACAAGACGTTCGACGTGGCGCTCCACATGGGAACCCTGATCGGAGCCCTGATCTACTTCCGCTCGGACGTCGCGCTGTACCTCTCGGCGTGGGTCCGCTCGATCCGTCAGCGCTCCGTGCAGACCGCGGACGAGCGGCTCGCGTGGCTCCTGATCCTCGGCACGATCCCGGGCGCCGTCGCCGGCGTCCTGTTCGAGAGCGTGATCGAGGACAAGCTCGGGCAACCGTGGCTCATCGCCGTGATGCTGGTGCTGGGTGGCATCGTCCTGTACCTCGTCGACACGCGATGCCCGACCGATCGCGTGCTCGCGGATCTCCGCACGAAGGACGCCGCGATCATCGGCCTCGCGCAGGCGGTCGCGCTGCAGCCGGGCGTCTCGCGGTCCGGCATCACGATCACAGCCGCGCGGGCGCTCGGCATGGAGCGGGCATCGGCCGCGCGGTTCTCCTTCCTGCTGTCGCTGCCGATCATCGCCGGCGCCGGCCTGTTCAAGGCGGTCGGGCTCGTGGGAACGGGCTTCCAAGGGTACGGGAGCGAGTTCTTCTGGGGATTCGTGGCCTCGGCGATCAGCGGCTACCTGGTGATTGCGTTCCTGCTCTCGTACCTGCGACGCCACAACCTGACGGTGTTCGTGATCTACCGGTTCGCGGTCGCGGCTCTCGTCCTCCTCGTGATCGTCACGGGCTTCCGTTCCGCGACGATCTGACGCTCTCCCCTAGAGGGAGACCGACACCGAGTCGTATCCGCTCGAGCCCGACGGATAGGGCTGCGCCTCGACGGGACTCTGGACGTTCCCGCTGCCGTCGGTCGCGCGAACGAGGATCGTCGCATCGCCGGACGACCCCTGCGGCGCGAACCGATAGAGCCACTGGCGCCACGTATATGCGCCGAGCGCGGAACGGAGCTCCGCGGGGTGCCAGCTCCTGCCGCCGTCGCTCGAGACCTCCACGTTGCTGATGCCTCGGTCGCCGGCGAAGGCGATCCCCGCGACCGTTGTGTGCGCGGGCAGCTGCATGCCGTTGATGGGCACGTCGACGCGCGAGTTCGTTCTGACGATCGCCTGCTTCGTCCAGCCGCGCTGCTCCCAGAATCCCTCGTAGGGCCGGTCCACGACGGCGATCGACTCCAGCCACTTCGGGTTCTTCATCCCGTAGGTCCCGACCGACAGGAGCCGCGCCGGAAAGCCATGGGCTCGCGGGAGCACGTGACCGTTCATCCCGATCGCGAGGAGCGTCGAGTCGTCCATCGCGTGATCGAGCGGAAGGCTGTCGGAGTACCCGCCGGCCGCGGTGAAGACGACCTCCAAAGCCCCGGAACGGATACCCGCACGCTCGAGGATCGACTTCAGCGGAACGCCCGTCCATCGCGCAGTGGAGATCAGGTTGCCGCCGACCTTGTTGGAGATGCACTCGAGCGTCTGGTAGCGCGAAACGGCGGGGAACGACTTCAGCTGCGCGTAGCTCATCCGAAACGGATGCTCGACGGTGCCGCCGAGGGAGAGCCTCCACGCCGCCGGGTCGATGTCGGGGTCGATGAGCTCCTCGTCGACGACGTAGTGCGCCGAGATCGAGGTCACCTCGGGCGTGAGGCCGGCGATGTCAGTGAAGTCGGCGTCGTCCTTGGCCGGATGCCGGGCCGGAGGCGGCGTCACCGGGCCCACCGCGAGCCGCTGCGCTCCGGGATCGGGCCGGCGATGGACGAGCCGCCCGAGGTTCGCGACGCCGATCGCCACTCCTGCTCCGCCGACCACGAGCGAGCGCACCGCATAGCGGCGCGTGAGATCGGTCGGGCGTGCGTCACCCTTCGTTGCCGCCGCGAGGCGACGGCGGATCCTTCCCGCGAAGCCTCCCGCGACGACCGCGAGCGGAAGCGTCTCGATCGCGAAGGCGGCGCGACTCGCGGACTGCGGATAGGCCACGTAGAGCGAGACGGAGACCGCCCAGAACGGCAACAGGCTCGCCCAC
>JBJMLP010000083.1:0-4638 GCA_045805245.1 Actinomycetota bacterium
ATCCTGCATCCCGCGATCGCCCGCGCCCGTCCGTACGCGGGTCTCGCCACCTCGCTCGAGTGCATGCGGAGCCTCCTGCAGGGCAGCCATCTCTGGGAGCCGCGCGGGCCGCGCAACCTCCAGGATCCGCTCACGTTCCGAACCGTCGCCGTCGTCCACGGAGCTGCGCGCGACGCGCTCACGTTCGCGCGCGACCGGGTGAGGATCGAGCTGAACGGCGTGCAGACGAGCCCGATGGTCCTCCTCGAGGAGGACCGCCTCCTCTCGGTGCCGAACTTCGAGCCGTTGCCGCTCGTGACCGCGACCGATCTCGTCCGCCTGGCTCTCGCACCGGCGATCGCAAGCGCGAGCGAGCGCGTCGTGAAGCTCCTCGACGAACCGTGGTCGGGCCTTCCTCGCGGTCTCGTCGAGGGTCGGAACGACGGTCTCTCCTACCTCGGCATCTCCGTCCAGTCCGTCGCCGCGGAGGCACGCCTGCTGGCCGCTCCCGTTTCGTACGAGCTCGTCAGCACCGCGCATGCGGAGGGGCTCGAGGACCGCACCACGATGGGCCTCCTCGGCGCGCGCCGGCTCTCGGAGATGGTCGCGCTCGCGGAACGTGTCGTCGCGATCGAGCTCGTGGTGGCGGCCCAGGCGGTCGCGCTCCGCGACGGCGGCGCGCTCGGGCGAGGCACCGCCGCCATCCTGGAGGAGGTTCGCGCTCGGATCCCGCTGATGGGGCCCGACGACGACGCTCCGCCGGACGTCGAGCAGTTGCTCCCGGAGCTTTCGACGTGGCTGCTGAATCGAGTCGTCGGACGCTGATAGGTTCCTGCCGGGCGATCGCCCGTGAGGCGACCTGAGGGGAGGACCTCCATGGGCCAAGGAGAGTTCCAGCTGCCCGGCGCGCCGGGTGGAACGCCGATGAAGCGACCGCTCAGCCGCAGGGAGATGCTCCGCGCCAGCGCGCGCCTCTCGGCGGGTGCGGGAGCCGCCTGGCTCCTCGCCGCGTGCGGCAACGGCGGCGGGAGCAGCTCACCCGCACCCTCGGGCTCGGGGTCGGCGGCCGCGAAGGTCTCCGGCACGGCCGTTCTGACCACCTATCCGGGCTGGATGGGCAAGGACGAGATCAGCTCGTTCGAGGACGCCTTTCCGGGCGCGAGCGTGAAGATGGTCGGCGCGAGCTCGGGCAGCACCGGGAGCGAGGTTCTCTTCTTCAAGCAGAACCCCGGCCAGTACGACTTCTCGCTGGAGGACCAATCCGGCGTCGGCCAGCTGGTCGCGGGCGGCATCCTCCAGGAGCCGGACTGGTCCAAGATCCCGAACATCGACAACGTCGACGACCCGTTCCGGAAGGCCTACACGCACGGAACGCCGACCGACTACGGAAAGGTCGGCATCGGCTACCGCACCGACCTCGTGAGCGAGGGCATCACGAGCTGGGCCGACGTCTGGGACCTCGCGCCGAAATACAGCGGCCAGATCATCTTCCTGAACCTCGACCGTGACTGCATGGGGAGCGCGCTCAAGTACCTCGGCCTCTCCGGCAACACGAAGGACCCGGCCGAGATCGAGAGGTGCAAGCAGGCGCTGATCGACATCAAGCCCCACCTGCAGGCCGTCACCGGCACCGGAGTCTCGCGGGGGCTCGTGAAGGGAACGGCCGCGATCGCGATGGACTGGGACTACGACATCGCGCTTGCCAAGGAGCAGGAGCCGCGGATCGAGTGGGTCCTGCCCGAGGAGGGCGTCGTCGCCTACCTGGAGGGCTACGTGCTGATCGGAGGCGGTCCGCACCTCGACGTGGCGACGGAGTTCCTGAACTGGAACCTGCGGCCCGAGCAGTACGCGGATTTCGTGAACACCACCGGCACCGCGTACGTCTCCTCGACGGCGACCTCGGACATCGAGAAGTCGATCGCGAAGAACCCGATCCTGTTCCCGTCGCCAGACGTGCTCGCCAAGGTCGAATACGAGAACTACCTGGGGGAGGCGCTCGCGCTCTGGAACAAGGCGTGGGACGAGTTCAAGTCCGCGTAGCTCCTCGAACGACCGGCCCGCGGGGGTTCTTCTCCGCGAGGCAGCTGCTGCTGCTTCCGAGCCTCCTCTGGTATCTCGTCTTCTTCCTCGCGCCGCTGGTCCTCGTCGGGATCCATTCGTTCGGGCACATCTCCCTCGTCACGTTCGACATGCACTTCGGCTGGACGCTGCAGAACTATCGCGATATCGCCGATCCGATCTACTTCCGGACGCTGACGCGGTCGTTGATCCTCTCGGCGACGACGACGGGACTCTGCCTCGTCCTCGGCTATCCGCTCGCGTACTTCCTCAGCCGGCTGCCGGTGAAGTGGCAGCGGATCGGCCTCCTCGCGATCATCGTTCCGTTCTGGGCAAGCTTCGTCGTTCGCACCTACTCCCTCGTGAACCTGCTGGAGAACGGCGGCCCCGTCGACGACATCGCTCGGAGGCTCCATCTCGTCTCCGGCCACATCGACTTCCTCTACACGTCGGGTTCGATCGCGGCGGGGATGGTCTACTCCTACCTCCCGCTGATGATCCTGCCGATCTACGTCGCGCTCGAGCGGATCGACGACAACCTCCTCGATGCGGCGTCGGATCTCGGCGCGAGCGGATCGTCGCTGTTCCGCCGGGTGATCCTTCCGCTCGGAACGCCCGGCGTCGTGGCGGGCGCCGTGATCGTCGGCATCTCCGCCACGGGGGAGTACGTGATCCCGGAGATCCTCGGCGGCGGCAAGACCCTGATGCTCGGAAACGTCGTCGCGGACCAGTTCCTCAACGTCGGCAACTATCCGTTCGGCTCGGCGATCGCCGTGAGCCTTCTCGCGCTGCTGGTCCTCCTGCTCCTCGTCGGTCGCGGCCTCGGTGCGGAAGGCTGGGAGGCGGCGCCCGCATGACGTTCCGCCGCCATCCGGTCGCCGGCGTCATCTCGGTGATCGTCGTCGCGATGCTCTGGGTGCCGCTCGTCATCGTGGCCCTGAACGCGGTGAACAAGGACGAGCTGCTCGTCGGATGGGGCGGCGCGACGCTCAAGTGGTTCTCCCAGGCGTTCCACGACCCGGATGTCCGCCAGGGCCTTCGGCTCACGCTCCTCGTGGGCGCGCTCTCGACGGCGATCGCCCTCCCGCTCGCCGTGACCGGCGCGCTGTGGTGGCGGCGCGCGTCGAGGCCGGGGCAGCGGCTCTACGAGGTGCTGATCTACGTCAACGTGATCCTGCCGGAGGTCGTGTTCGCGAGCGCGCTGTTCCTGCTGTTCGTTCGCGCCGGCGTGCCGCTCGGCGTTCCCTCGATCGTGATCGGGCACTCCGTGTGGAACGCGGCCTACGCGTTCCTGATCGTCCAGGCGCGGCTCGGTGCCCTCGACCCCACGTTGGAGGAGGCCGCGGCCGACCTCGGCGCGAACGGACGGAGCGTGTTCTGGCGCGTCACGGTGCCGGCGCTCATCCCCGGCATCGTCGTCGCCGCGCTGATCGCGTTCACGTTCTCCTTCGACGACGTGATCACGACGTACTTCCTTGCGGGGAGCTCCGGCAACACGTTGCCCGTGGTGCTGTTCGGCTTGATCCGATTCCGGGTCACGCCCGAAGTGAACGCAATCGGGGTAATGGTGATGGTGTTCACCGCGGGCGTGGCGACGCTCGGATATCTGCTCCTCGCCCGCGTGAACCGCGGGCGCAGGGGAGCCCTCCCAGTGGTCTGAGCTCAGCAGAGACGCCGCGGAACGCTTCCACGCCAACGGTTCCGATGGATTATCGTGCCGTCCTCCCGGACGGTGAGGCGGATGTCGTAGCGGAACTCCTCCGCGGTGGCCGTGAAGCTTCCCTTCGCGTGCGAGCGCACGGAGACGTCCGGGCGCTCGAGGGTGAACGTCGCTTCCCCGTTGACATCCGCTCCGAGCGGGTCCGCCTCCCGCACGAACGCTTCGTACCGTCGGAACTCGCGGGAACGCAGCGTCCGGTCGGGCGAGCGGGAACGCCAGCCGTCCGTCGCGCGGATCCCTTCCGTGCCGGCGAGCGTGTCGGTGACGATCTCCCATCTCGAGCGTTCCGAGCCGTCGTCCCACCCCTGGTCGATGCCGCGCTGCTTGAGCGTCCCTTCCGGCTCGAAGGGTTGCATGTCCTCCGGAACGCCCGGAAGGTCGATCCGGCAGTCGCCGCCCGGACCTGAGAGGTGGAGCTCCGGCGGCTCCGTCGTCGGCAACGGCCAGACGGTCGGCCAGTCGGCGCCCGCGATCGCGACGCGCACACGGTGCCCGGGCAGGAACCGCCAGCCCGTCGCGAGGAGCTCGATGCGGACCTCCTCCTCTCCCTCGAACGGCTCGGGGTGCTCGGAGCTCTTCCGGTGCGCGAGGTTGAGCACGCCGGTCGTGACGAGCTGCGCCTCTCCGTCCGGAGCGACGTCGGAGAGCTTGACCGACACGATCGCCGACGGTCCGGGATGCGAGACCCGCAGCGTGGCGACCGGCTGCCCGAGGACCTCCAACGCCTCCGCGAGGGGATCGGAATCGAATGCGGCGGAGCGCGCGTCGTCCGGACGTTGATCGGCGGGGAGACCGTGCGCGGGCGGCGGCGGACACCAGTTCCCGCTCGCGGTGCCGACGGAGGGCCCGAAGGGGAGACGCACGCGTTCGCCTCCGGTCGC
>JBJMLP010000084.1:0-7557 GCA_045805245.1 Actinomycetota bacterium
ATCGGCGCTCGCCCGAAGACGCGCTCCACGTCCTTCGCGGTGACCTCCGCCCGCTGCGCTCGGTTCACCAGGAAGCCGACCGCGTCGGGATCGAGATCACCCTCCAGCACGGCGAGCGCGCGCTGGGCATCGCGGAACGAGAACACATCGAGCGAGAGGACGAACAGCGTCCGATCGGATTCCTTCAACGCGCCCCTCGTCGCCCCACCCAGGTGCCGTGGAGCGGAGAGAACCGCGACCTCGCAGGATGACCTCGCGACGCTCACGACGGAGGAGAAGAACGTGCCGTCGAGCTCGTCACCCATCACGGGATCGATGGGGCCGAGGAGCGCGCGGAACCCTTCCGGGTGGCGCCAGAGCACCTCGTCGAGGTGCTGCGTCGTCAGCTCGTTCGCCACCGGCACGACGTCGGCGATGCTCCGCGTCTCATCCGCGTTCGCGCGTCCCAGCGCGGCCGCGACGTCGCCGAACAGCGGGTCGAGGTCGATGAGGATGCACTCCGCGTCGCGACGCGCGAACGCCGCCGCGAGGTGGGTCGCCACGAACGTCCCTCCGGAACCTCCGCGCGGAGCGTAGACGGCGACCACACGGCCGGTTCCTGTCACGGAGGTTTCCGCAGCGGAGAGCGTCGCCAACGACTCGCTCAGTCGCTCACGATCGCCGGGCCAGAGATAGAACCCGCGCGCGCCCGCGTCGATGGAGGTGCGGAGCGAACGGACCGACTCCGCCGTGTCGAGCGTGAGCAGAACGCTCCCGTTCATCGACGGCCGGGATCGGACGAGTCGAGGAGACGCGATGACGGCATCGGGCTCGAGCTGTTGGACCGCCGCGTGCAGCTGACGCGGATCCTCGGCGGTCCCGACGACGCGCGCTCCGTCGCGATCGAGGAAGTGCATGACCTCCTCCGCGACCTCTCGTTCGTCGAGGCCGAGCACGACCCTCGCGGATGCCTTCACCGATGCTCCTTTTCCGACGACGTACACGACTGCTCGAGGGAAGTGAGGGGGTGCGGCTCCACCGGAGGGGTCACGGTGTCGCCGTGCAGGGAGCACGTTAGTCCCAGCCACCGATCGCGAACAATCGCCGAAGCGACCGATTTGCGCGGTGGAGCATCTCCTCGGTCACTCGTCGGATGCGTCGCGTCTTGTCGGGGGATGCCCGAAGCGATGTCGTTCCGAGCTCGTAGCGTCCGCAACGTGGAACGACGATTGGATCTCGCGGCCGTCGATGAACCGCTCGATGTCGTCGAACAGCCGCCCGTCGTGTTGGTGACGTGGCAGGACGCGTGGGCCGATTCGGAACAGCACGAGCGAGCGGAATGGCGCTCGGACTATCTCGTCCGAACGACCGGCTTCCTCGTCCGCGACGAACCGGATGTCGTTTCGATCGCGCAGGAGATCCTCCCGGAGGACGACGGTTTCCGGGCGGTGACGCACATCCCGCGCGCCATGGTCGCGAGCGTCACGCCGCTGTCGTAGCCCCGCATAGCCCTTCGAGCATCTCGGACGCAGACACGGCGGCCTTTCCCGGACTGGCACAATGCTCTCCATGGAGGGCGCTCCGGGTCCATCTCGCGAGGAACGGCGGGTCGTGACGGCGCTCTTCTCCGACCTGGTCGGCTCCACAGCGCTCGGCGAGCGGCTCGATCCGGAGGAGCTCAAGCTCATCGTCGCCGACGCCGTGGCGCGGATGATCGGCGTGGTCGAGTCCTTCGACGGAACGGTCAAGGACCTCGCGGGCGACGGCGTGCTCGCGCTCTTCGGAGCGCCGGTCGCGCACGAGGATGACCCGGAACGAGCCGTTCGCGCGGGCCTCCGGATCGCGGAGGAGATCGCCGACTACGCCCGCGAGGTGGAGCGCGCCTGGGGCATCGAAGGCTTCGACGTCCGGGTCGGCGTCGACACCGGGCCGGTCGTCACCGGGGAGATCGGCGCGGGGAGCCGCGTGGAGTACACCGCGCTCGGCGACGCCGTGAACACCGCAGCGCGGCTCCAGTCGCACGCCGAGCCGGGCTCGGTCCTCGTCGGCCCGGAGACGCACTCGCTCACCCGCGGCTCCTTCGAATGGAGCGACCCGCAGGAGCTCTCGCTCAAGGGAAAGGCCGAAACGGTCGCCGCGCGGCGGGCGATCTCCGACCTCGGCGTCTCTCGTTCCCGCGGGCTGGAGGGAGCGACCTCACATCTCATCGGCCGCGACCGTGAGCTCTCCTCTGCGCGTGAACTGGTGGATTCCGTCCTCGAAGGGTCGGGTGGCGTCCTGTATCTGGTGGGAGAGCCCGGGATCGGAAAGACCCGGCTCCTCTCGGAGATCCGCGACGCGTTCGAGTCCTCGAAGCCAGAGCACGGCCGCGCGCTGTGGATCGAGGGTCGCTGCGTCTCCTACGGCGAGTCGATGCCCTACTGGCCGTTCCAGGATCTGCTGCGGTCCTGGCTCGGCGTCGCGTCGGACGATCCGGAGCTCCGCGTCCGCGTGGCGCTCCGCCGGCACGTCGACCGCCTGTTCGGCGCGAGCGCCCTCGAGGTCTATCCGTATCTCGGGTCGTTGCTCGGCCTCTCGCTCGAGCCCGACGCCGGGGCGCGGCTCGCGGAGCTCTCTCCGGAAGCGTCGCAGTACCGAACCTTCGAGGTGGTCCGGGAGCTCTTGAGGAGGCTCGCCAACGACGGCCCGGTCGTCATCGCCTTGGAGGATCTCCACTGGGCGGACGCGACCTCGCTCCAGCTGCTGGAGCGCGCGCTCCCGGAGACGGAGTCGTCCGCGCTCCTGTTCGTGCTGACGACGAGGCCGGAGCGGGATCACCCGTCCTGGCGCGTGAAGGAGGCGACGCAGCGCGAGCTCCCGCACCGCACGCGCGAGCTCGCCCTGGAGGCGCTGTCCGGCGACGCCGGGCGGGAGCTCCTCCACGCCCTCGTCGGAGAGGGAACGCTTCCGCCCGAGATGGAGCGCCGCATCATCGAGCCCGCCGAGGGCAACCCGTTCTTCCTGGAGGAGCTCGTCCGCTCGCTCGTCGATGCCGGCGCCCTGGTGCACGGCGAGGAGGGTTGGCGCTTCGATCACGCGGTCGAGGTGGAGATCCCGCCGACCGTCGAGAAGGTGATCCTCGCGCGCATCGACCGCCTCGATCCGCCGGCGCACGATGCGCTGACGGCGGCGTCGGTTCTCGGACGGCAGTTCGGTCTGCCGCTCCTCGACGCCGTCGTCGGCAACGGCGGCGCGCGCGGGGCGCTGAACGACCTCCAGCGTCTCGACCTGGTCCGAGAGGGTCGCCGCTGGCCGGAGCCGGAGTTCCGCTTCAAGCACGTCCTGATCCAGGAGGCCGCCTACCGGACACTCGTCGCCGAGGACCGGAACCGCCTCCACCGGAAGGCTGCGGAGTGGCTCGAGGACCGATACGCCGGCTCGGAGGACGAGATCGCCGGCCAGCTCGCGCACCACTGGCTCGGAGCGGCCGACGAGGACAAGGCGGTCGCCTACCTCACGAAGGCGGGCGACGGCGCGCGGCAGAGCTACGCGCTCGACGAGGCGATCGGACACTACCGCGAGCTCCTGGTGATCCTCGAGCGCCGGGACGAGCGCCGGGAAGTCGCCCTCGTGCTGTTCAAGCTCGCGCTCGCGTTGCACATGTCGCTCCGTTTCGGAGAGGCGAACGACACGTACCAGCGCGCGTTCTCCTTCTGGGACGAGCCGGACGCTTCCGACGAGCCCGCCACGGCGGAGATGCGCGTCGCCACGAGCTTCCTGCCGAACGACCCGGACCCCCGGTCGGCCATCGCGTGGCCGAACATCCAGCTCTGCATGCAGTTGTTCGACCGGCTCGTCGAGCAGTGGCCGGAACGCACGATCGTTCCGAGCCTCGCCGAGCGTTGGGAGATCGCCGACGACGGACTTCGCTACGTGTTCCATCTCCGGGAGGGCCTCACTTGGTCGGACGGTTCGCCGCTCACGGCCCACGACGTGGAGTTCGGCATCAAGCGAGTTCTGAACCCCGACGCGCCGGGATCGTCGGTCGCGATCTACTTCGTGCTGGAGAACGGCCAGGACTACTACCTGAGGAAGAACGACGATGCGGAACGCATCGGCGTGAAGGCGGTCGACGACCGCACCGTGGAGTTCCGCCTCGTCGCACCGGCCCCGTACTTCATGAGCGTGATGAACCGCCCGGACGGCGCTCCGCAACCCCGCCACGCGATCGAGGCGAACGGGGACGCGTGGTCGGAGCCCGGCAAGCAGGTCGGAAGCGGCGCGTTCAGGATCGAGGAACGGACCGATGCGACGCTCGTCCTGCGCCGACGCGACGACTACGGGCGCGCGCGCGCTGGGAACGTCGGACGCCTGGAGTTCGTCCGAAGCTCCATCTCCCACGCGTTGCCGGAGTACGAGCGCGACGAGCTGGATCAGGTCATGGTGCGGTACACGCCGAAGCTGGCGGACCTGATGCCGGGCGACGTGCACCGCGACGCGAAACTCGGGCCTGCAACCTGGTCGGGATACCTGCGCTTCGATCACTCCGATCCGATGACCTCGAGCCTCGACCTCCGTCGCGCGCTCGCGCACGCGATCGACCGGGAGGCGCTCGCGGCCGTCTGCCCCGCGAACCTGGTCGTCGCAACCGGAGGCGTGGTTCCGCCGGCGCTTCAGGGGCATACGCCCGACATCGCGCTCCCGTACGACCCCGAGCGCGCCCGAGACCTGATGCGGAGCTCTCATTTCGAGGGCGAGCTCGAGCTCGCCGGCATGGTCGTCTGGGAGGAGATCGTCGAGGTGATCGGCCGCGGATGGGAGGAGGTGTTCGGCCGCGAGGTGCACGTCCGCACCTGGAGCTGGCGCGCTGAGGAGGCCACCCAGGTCGGCGGTCGCGTGGACACCGCGAAGATCCGCATCACCGGATGGTTCCCCGGCTACGCGGATCCGGAGTATTTCCTGCGCCTGCTGTTCCAATCGGACAGCCGAACGAACGAGGGCGGCTTCGCCTATCCGGCGTTCGACGACCTGATCGAGCGGGCGACAAGAGAGCGGCGCGACCGCGAGCGCCTGGAGCTCTTCCACGAGGCCGACCGCATGGTCGTCGCCGACCGGGTCGCGTGCATCCCGCTCGTCTACGGCAGGAACGTCGCCTACGTGAAGCCGTGGATCGAGGGGTGGTGGGAGTTCGGAAAGAGCTCCTCCAACTTCGCCGACCTGAGCGTGGAGCCCGGCTCGCCGCGAGCCTGAGCTCGACATTTCCGGATCTCCCGGAAATGTCAGACCCCCGGTCTACCCTCGAAGCATGGCGGAAATCACCCATGCAGAGGTGGTTCAGATGGCTGCCTGGCGCAAGCGCCGGCAGGAGGAGCGCCCGGCCCCCGAGGTCGAGCGGCTCGAGCGCGCGATCGCCCGCCTCGACGGCATCCTCGAGCGCGTGACCGGACAGAAGCCGGCTGCGGATCCGCGGCTGGAGACCGACATGCTTGCCATCTCGGGCGCCATCTCGACGGGGATGGTGGATCGCGCCGCCGTGCTCGCGGAGGAGCTCGCGAGGCGTTTGGAGAACCGCGCCGCCCGGCAGGGCTGAGTCGCTACAACTTCGGGTACCGGAGCGGGAGCCCCGCGACTCCGACGACGGTGGCGACGATGCTCCATCCGCCGAGGCCCGACACGGCGAGCCGACCCCGGCCGGGACCGGAGAATGCGACGTTCGTCGGTTGATTGAGGGTCACGCCGTCCGGATCCTCGGCGACGACCTCCGCGGCGCCGTCGGGCGAAACGCGATAGATGCGATCGGGCCGGTAGCAACCGACGTAGAGCGCTCCGTCCTCCGCGAACGCCAGCCCGTCCGGCTGTGAGCCCGGAAGCTCCACGACCGTCTCGGGCTCGCCTGCGCGGTCGTCGTCTCCGATCCGGAGACGCGAGATGGCTCTTCCGTGCGACTCGATCACGTACAGGTGGCGGCCATCGGCGTCGAGTGCACAGCCGTTCGGGAACCGCGGAACCGCGCGCGTCCAGATCTCCGTTCCTCCCGCGGGAGCGATGCGGAACACGACGCCGTCGTCGTCGCCCCACTCTCCGGAGTCGGTGACATACAGGTTTCCGGCGTCGTCGAACGCCGGGAAGTTCGGAACGCGCATCGCCAGGTCGGGCGTTCCCGTCGAATACGTCTCCACCGAACCGGACACGGAGATCCGCGCGACGCTCGCGTTCCCGTAGTCGCACGCGTAAACGTTTCCGTCCCCGTCCAGCGCGATCCCGTAGATGAAACCGTCCGTCGAGGCGATCTGCTTGACCGTGCCATCCGCTCCGATCCGGTAGATCTGTCCCGCCTCGCCGCCGGCGTACAGCTCGCCATCGGGGCCGACAGCGATGCCCTCCGGGTGATCCAGGCCGGTGGCAGCCGTTTCGAAGGCCGAGAGATCGATCACACCAATCGATCCATCTCGGTGGAGAGCTCCCGCACCATCTTGTCCTTGGCGTACGAACCGTTCGCGATGACCTCCAGGACATAGCGATCGCGCTGCCAGACGGCCAGGGTCTTCGGGATGTCCTTCGCGCAGCATCCGTTCGGCGTGTGCACGTACACGCTCGGCCCTCCGTCCTGGCCCGAGCGCTTCGACGGCTCCGCGTCGCCGATCAGGTCTCCGGGGTGGTCCTGCACCCAGCGGAGATACTCCGCCGCCCCCCCGTCGTGCTCGAACGCAAGGACACGCGTCGCGGCTCGATCCAAAGGGCTCGAGTTCGATACGAAGGAGCGCTCCGTTCCGGCCAGATAGCCCGCCGACCCGAGGAGGGCCGTGAGCCTCGCCGCTTCCAGCGCGCCGGTCGTCACGCGATCCTCGTTCAGGTCCGTGAGCGTGGAGGCCGTGTGCGGCACCGCGCCGGCTCCGAGCGTCGGAGGACGAACCTCGGCGAACGGGCCTGAGTCGACCTGGTGAGCCGAGCATGAAACCAGTGCGACCGCAACGACGCAGAGGATGTTGCGTGTCACGCGACCTCGCTCCTTGTGTATCGCAGCGGACCGAACACGGCGCATAATACGCGCGACCATCGTGCCGAAAGAGGGGGAGAACGTGCCGAGCGATCTCGACCGCATCATTGAACGGCAGTTCAGCCGACGAGAGCTTTTCCGCTACGCCGGGATCGCCGCGGGTGCAGGAGTACTCGCAGCTTGCAAGAAGGCGACGACCACACCATCCGCGGGAGGCTCCCCGAGCGCGCGGCCTCCGGCGTCGCAGGAGCCCGGAAACCTCCAGGTCTTCGACTGGGCGGGCTACGGCGACGGTGCCTACGGCGACGAGGTGCTCTGGAAGGACTACAAGAAGCAGTATCCGAGCCAGGATCCGAAGTTCATCACGTTCCAGGAAGACCCCGGCTTCACGAAGGTCGCGCAGGGCAACGCTGCCTACGACATCGTGCACCCTTGCGGCTACAAGTTCCCGGACTACGTGAAGCTCGGCGTGATGCAGCCCTGGAACACCTCGAAGATCTCCAACTTCTCCGACCTCAACCCGACCCTGGAGAAAGCCGGAGTCATCGACGGCCAGCAATATTTCATCGTCGCCGACTGGGGTTTTGCGGCTCCGATGTACC
>JBJMLP010000085.1:0-9938 GCA_045805245.1 Actinomycetota bacterium
CGGCGATCCGGTGGTACACGCGCTCCCACCACGGAAGCGACTGCGTCTCCTTCAGCGCCTGTGTGACGGACTTCGGGATGTTGGCCTCCACGCCGAGGTCCTGTGGTGTCACGTGCCAGTGCTGCCCTGCCGACGAGACCGTGAGCCCGGTCGTGAGCGAGGTCTCGACCCGGCTGCGGACGGCGGCGATCGCCTCCTTGCGGGTCATTCCGCCCACGTCGACCCCCGAGATCTCCGCTCCCGGGAGGAGCTTGTGCTGCGTCGACTGGTCGTAGTGGTACGCCGCGAACGCGGAGCCTCCGCCCGCGATGAGGAGGACGCCGGCGACGATCAACACGATCATCAGCCAGGTGCGTCCGAAGAATCTCCGCTGGACGTGTCGTCCCTTGTTCAGCACGCGTTCCTCCACCCGAAAGTGACGCCAATGATAGACGCAAGAAGAACTCCTGCGGTATCAGGCATTGTTCCCATCGACGGGGTCGACGACACCCGTTGCGATGGCGAAACCACCCACCCCGTGTTGCCCTTCGGAGAATGCCGCGGAGGCCGCCACGATCGGTGGCCCCGTGGAGACGACCAACACGCTCGACGTCGCCACCGCGGAGGCGAAGCGCGCGGGAGCGGAAGTGCTCCGTCCCGCCGGGACCGTCACGGTCGCGGGCTTCGGAGCCTTTCCCTTGTCCGAGGGGATCGCCGTGAGGGTGACCTTCGCGTCCTTCGTTCCGGGGTCGAAGAGCAGGATGGAGGGAAGCGCCGGCTCCGAGGCCGCCGCCGGGGGTACCACCCAGGCCGCTGCGGCGACGGCGCTCCCGGACGTCGACGCGCGGTCGTGCGAGGTGCCGGCCGCGAGGGTCCGGACGGCGGAGGCCACTCCACCCGAAGCCGTGATCTCGTACGTCGACGGCCCCGTGATCGACGTCTCGTGGGCCGCGGACGTGGCTCCCTGCTGCTGCTGCTCTCCGTTGAGATCGGCGACCGGCTGTGAGTCCTTGCGGCGGTGGACGGTTCCGGAGACCGTCACGCCCTGCGGCGCCGGGGCGGTGATCGCGAGCTGGATGGATGCGTGCCTCGTTCCCGCCGGAAGGAACGTCCGCTCCGGCGGCGGGCCGGGAAGGCCCTCGGTGGAGCGGATGCCGTCCGTGAACGAGGTGGAGAGCGTGGCCGCCGCGACCCTGCCCACGGAGACGCGCACCTGTGCTCCGAGTGCCTCCGGCCCCTTCACGATCTTCGCGAGCGGGATGGAGATGCTCCGCATCGCCGGCAGGACGAAGTCCGTGAGGTCCTTCGTGGTCACCGATCGTTGGTCCGCGTAGAGGACCACCGACAGGGCCGCGTCCGACGCGAACGGGTTCATGATCACGAGGTCGGTGTCGTTGCCTTCGGTCGCCTTCACGCCCTGCGGGAGGCTCACGTCGCCGTCGGCGAGCGTCCAGGTCCGATCGGCCTCCGGGGTGCACGATTCCGCGCCGACCCCGGAGATCGCTCCCTGCGCCCGGATCACCCAGCCGGCGGAGACCCAGCCTCCGAAGTACTCCACGTAGGTCGACGCCTCCGGGGAGTCGGCGGGAACGTCCATGAGGACCTCTCGGCCCGGCGACACGACCGAGGCCTCGGTGCCTGCCGGCTTCTCCGAGCCGATCTCCGTGACGCGGATGTGGACCGGGGCGGACCCGGGGTTCGCCACGGCGAGCGTCGCGCGCCAGTCCTTCGTTCCCTGCGGGCCGCCGCCGTGCGGGCAGAACCACGCGCCCGAGGTCGCCGTGCCCGCGACCGGCTCCGCCAGGGCCTTCGGACCGACCTGCCGCTGGAGATAGACGCCCGCGGCAACGACGAGCGCGACGACGAGCACCGTGACGAGGAACTGCCGGCGTGCGTTCATCTTCCGGCCGGCCGTCGGGTCATCCACAGCGCCGCCAGCCACAGGACCCCGAGGACGATCATCTCCGTGGTCCGGATCCACTGGAGGCTGTAGAAGATGGAGAACGCTCCCGCCGGCATGGGGAACCCGAAGGCCCAGCCGTACAGCTCGGTCGGAGAGACGACGTCGGCGTTCGAGCGCAGCCGCCAGCCATCCGCGAACTGATCGCCGACGGAGACGACTCCCGCTCCTGCGCCCGTTCCGG
This sequence comes from Actinomycetota bacterium, assembly GCA_045805245.1. Classification (GTDB taxonomy): domain Bacteria; phylum Actinomycetota; class UBA4738; order UBA4738; family JBJMLN01; genus JBJMLN01. Next base: position 2,124 of record JBJMLP010000085.1, read on the forward strand.
TCCAGCCGCCCGTGACCTCGTGCAGCGGCGTGGCGGGCGGCGGCGCCTCGGCGGCGATCGCGCTCGGATCGGACCGCGCCGCGGCCTGTCCGTAGGACTCGGACCCGACCGCGGAGACGGGAGGCAGTTCCGCCGCGTTCCGATAGATCTGCAGGCCGCCGAACGGCACCAGGTCGAGGTCGAGCTGGCGACCGAGCGCCGTCACCGCGCCGCCGGGAAGGTCACCGTCGCCCGCGATCACGTATCGGATCCCGAACGGGCCGAGGAGAGCCCCGGCATGGCTCGTCGTTCCGGCGAGCGCGAGATCGAGGACATGCGCGAGGCGGTCGTAGCCGGGCCCGACGCCGACGCGCCCGACGTCGAGCGCCGTGCGGCCCTCCCGATCGGTGACCCCGTATCGGAGCGAGGCCTCGCCCGCGGCCACCACTCCCTCCGGATCGCCACCCGGCGCCGGGAACGCCGACCCGGAAGCGCGCCCGATCCACAGAACCCGGAACAGGCCGTCTCCCTTCGCGGCGAGCGACGGCCACGCGGGGGGGAGCTTGCCTTCGCCGATGGCCCAGCTCCCGATCATCGCGGTCGCGCCTTGGAGCACGATCCCGCCCACCAGGAGGGTCCCGAGCGCGAGGCCGGCAACCTGCCGGATCCCGAAGGACTGTCGGCCGATCCAGGAAAGGAGTGACGACACCCCGTAGCCGATCAGAAGCACCTCCGCGACGGCGGCCGCGGCGATGTAGGCGACCGCGTTCGAAGCTCCCGCCGGCAACCAGCCTGCGGCCGACGCCCACGCGAGAAGCACCGCACCTCCGGCGACGACGAGCATCCGGAACGCGCGACCCCGGAGCTCTGGAGCCGCCAACATGGCGGAGAGCACGGCCGACGCTGGGATGAACCACGAGACGGCCCACGACCCCGGCGCGGGGCCGAGGACGAGTCGAGCGAGGGAACCGAAGTCCGCCTGACCGACATGGAGCGCGAAGGCCGCCTCGGACCCGGTGACGAAGGTCGGCACCATCGGAAAGACGAGGACCGCTCCGGCGAGGAGGAACAGGACCGTGAGGCGGATGCCCGTGATCCGGCTGCCCGGCGCGAAGAGCAGCTGGGCCGCGAGGAACAGCAGGACCGCGAGAGCGACGCCAGGGAAGAACGCCGCTCCGACAGCGAGGACCACACCGGTGCCGATCACGAACCGCCATTCGCGGTACGGCGGCTCTTCCGCGAAGGCCCAGTCCAGCCGGTCGACCAGCAGCGGAAGGGTCGCCAACGCGAACAGCACCTGGATCCTGCCCTCGGAGAACGACCACAGCATCACCGGCGTGAGCGCGTAGCACCCGGCCGCGACGACGCCCGCGAGCGAGCGCCCGGTCTGCCGAAGGACGGCCCGGTACACGACGACGGCGCCCGTGAACGGCAGCAGGCCCAGCAGGACCTTCTGCGCCAGCGATGGGCTTCCGAACAGGAGCGATGACAGCCCGCCGAGGAGGCCGAGTCCGGGGCTCGCGGCCTCCGTGCCGCCGAGACCGGTGGTTCGGACCCCGGAGAGGAGCTCCGTGTAGAAGGACTGCGGATGCGCCGGGAACACCGGCAGCGCGCCTCCTTCCAGGACCGTTCCGCCGAACAATCGGCGCATCGCCACGACGCCGATGAGGATCCCGAGCGTCCACCCGACGAGCACCGGCCGCGATCCCGCGAGGGAAGCGGCGCGGGACCGGAGCGGAACTGCCGACGGCGGTTCTCCATCCGTCGCGACGATGGGCTCGACGATCTCTCCGGCAGCCTCGAACCACCGTCGCACCCGGACGCTGCTCGGGGCCATGTAGCGCCGAACGATGCGATCCGGCACCTTCCGCGCCGATTGGGTCCGGCGACGGCGGGCGAGCGTTCCCGGCAGGTGTCGGACGTTCCATCCCCACGCGGACAGGACCTGCCACACGTCCTCGAAGCGCCGTTCGAACGTGTAGATCAGGAGCTTGGCGAGCCCCTGCAGCAGATAGAGCGGCAGGACCCACAGGAGCGTCAGGACGCCGTAGTTCTTCAGCATCGACGCGAGCGCCGCGCGCTCCGCGAAATAACGCCCGCGTTTCGTCGCGCGCCGGTCGGCTCGCTCCCCCCGCATCGAGGAGCCGCGGTGGCGGGCCGTCGCGAGCGGCGTCATCAGGACCTGGAAGCCAGCGAGCCGCGCGCGCCAACACAGATCCAGATCGTCGTGGTGCGCGGCGAACCGCTCGTCCGGGAGCCCCGTCCTCTCGCGCGCCGCGCGGGAGATCAACATGGCGCAGGACGAGACGAAGAGGACCTCGCGCACCCGATCGTACTGGCCCTGATCGAGCTCCCCGTCCTCGAGCGCCGAGTACGGGAACCCGAACCGGTCCGTGGAGCGGCCGACCTCGCGGAGAACCCGCGGATCGTCCCAGTCGACGACCTTGGGCCCGACGATGCCGACGTCTGCGATCTGCTCCGCGGCATCGACCATGCGCGAGACCGCGTCGGGCGACAGCACGGTGTCGTCGTGCAGGAGCAGCAGATAGTCGGCCTCTCGCACGGCGGGATGCTCGAGGGCCGCCTTCATCGCGCCGGGAAGCCCTCGATTCTCGGGAAGCGTGATGACGCGATCGGGCCCGAGGGCCTGCTGGAGGAGATCGCGGGAGCCGTCGGTGGAGGCGTTATCGACGGCGACGACGCCGACGCGGGGATGCGTTTGCGCCGACAGGCCCTCGATGCAGTCGCGCAGCCAACGCGCCGCGTCCCGAACGACGAGGACGATGGCGACGCTTCGAACGCTGACGGTACGCGCCGAGGAAGGTTGGTCGACTCGAGAGCGCTTCATGGAAGGGCGCGCCGTACGCGCGGAGGCAGGGTAGCACGCGGTTCGGAGAGGTTCTCCGCCGCGGTGACCGGAAATGCCGAGAGGGGGCCGATGGCCCCCTCTCGCTGTCTGGCAGACGGCCTGGCGTTCAGCGACGCTTCGCCGTCGATCTGCGTGCCGTCGACTTGCGTGCCGGCGACTTCCTTCTCGTCGACTTGCGTGCCGTCGACTTGCGTGCCGTCGACTTCCTCCGGCGCGTCGTCGCCGACTTCCGGGCTGCCGACTTGCGTGCGGTCGACTTCCTCCGGCGAGTCGTCGCCGACTTCCGGGCTGCCGACTTGCGTGCCGTCGACTTGCGTGCCGTCGACTTGCGTGCCGTCGACTTGCGTGCGGTCGACTTGCGTGCCGTGGACTTCCGTCCGGTGGACTTGCGTCTGGCCGTGGACTTCCGAGCGGTGGACTTGCGCGCCGTGGACTTCCCGGCCGTGGACTTCCGTCCGGTCGACTTGCGTCGTCTGGTCGACTTTCTGGCGGTGGCCATCTGTCACCCCCTTTCGCGAGTCAGGACGCCATTCGCTTCAGGCGTCGTCTCTCCCGTTCGCTCATGCCGCCCCAGACCCCGTAGCGCTCGTCGCGCCGGAGGGCGTAGTTGAGGCATTCGATGCGGACGGGACACTCGGCACAGATCCGCTTCGCTTCCCGGGACGAGCCACCCTTCTCCGGGAAGAACACCTCCGGGTCGTACTCCCGACAGCGGGCCCGCTCCTGCCAGGGGATGTAGTGATGCACCGTTCTCCTCCCCCCAAATCACACGCGTGTGATTCTGAAGGAAAGGGGCCCTCGTTGGCAAGTCCCGATCTCGCGGTCCGACCGCCGAACGATCCAACGACGGGTCGTCCGCGCGGCGGGCGCGGTCGATGTGTTTCACCATCGCGCAAATGCTCCCTGGCTTCTTTCGAGGTTGCAAGGCATTCGCGCGGGAAATTTCGTCATCAACCTGATTGACCAACACGGTCAATCACATTGACGTACTACGACCTCTCGGATGCGTTTTCCACAATGTGCGCGCTTGTGAACGACGCGGCGCGAGCGTCGATTTCGTGCGTGCGCGCGACGTGTTCGTACGTCGTCGTGCGTTCGACGGGCGTTCTGTCGATCGCGCTGATCGCTGCACGGAATTGTTGCGGCTCCATGCGGATGCCCCACTCCGCGCCGGCCATCCGACTGATCGTTTCCTCCATCAACGTGCCACCGAAGTCGTTCGCGCCGCCCTGCAGGATCGTCTGACACGCGGCCTCACCGAGCTTCACCCACGACACCTGCACGTTGTCGATCAGCCCGTGAAGCAGGATCCGCGCGACCGCGTGCATCCGGCGGTTGTCGTCGAACGACGGGCCGGGACGGGCCTTGCCGGCGAGGAAGATCGGCGCGTTCTGGTGGATGAACGACAGCGGAACGAACTCGGTGAACCCGCCGGTGTCCCGCTGGATCCGCCCGATCCGGCGGATGTGGGCGACCCAGTGGGGCGGAGCGTCCACGTGGCCGTACATGATCGTCGAGGAGGATCGGATCCCCAGGTCGTGGGCGGTGCGCACGATCTCCTCCCAGGTGTCCGCCGGGAGCTTGCCCTTGGTGAGGAGCCAGCGGACGTCGTCGTCGAGGATCTCCGCGGCGGTCCCCGGGATCGTGCCGAGGCCGTGGCGCTTGCACTCCGCGAGGAACTCTCGGAAGGAGATCCCGAGCCGGGTCGCGCCGTTCAGCACCTCCATCGGGCTGAAGGCGTGCAGATGGAGCTCCGGCGTCCGCGCCTTCAGCGCGTCGAGGAGGTCGAAGTAGAAGGTGCCGGGCAGGTCCGGATGGATGCCGCCCTGCATGCAGATCTCCGTGACCCCCCAGTCGCGAGCCTCCTCCGCGCGAGCGGCTACCTCGGAGAGCGTCAGCGTGTAGGACTCCGGATCGACCTCCCGCTGGGCGAACGCGCAGAACCGGCACCCCACGTAGCAGACGTTGGTGAAGTTGATGTTCCGGTTGACGACGTAGGTGATGTCGTCGCCGACCGCATCGCGGCGGAGGTCGTCCGCGACCCCGCAGAGCGCCTCCAGGGCTTCCCCTTCCGCCCGGAAGAGCGCGAGCGCGTCGTCGTCGGAGACGTTCCCGCCCTCGGACGCGTTGCGAAGGGCGCGCCGGATGTCGGCGTCGAGCCGCTCCGGCGCTCGTTGCTCCTCGACCCAGCGCTTCGTGACCGGGAGCGCGTCGAAGTCTCCGTAGACGGCGAGCGCGTCGTCGCGCAGTCCCTTGTCGGCGTTCTTCGAGAACGTGAGCTCGATCGTCCTCGGCTTCCACCGAACGTCCTGGTGCTGCCACGCGACGGGCTCGGGTCGGACGCCCTCGCGTCCGAGCCCGTCGTCGGTCGCGAGTGCCTCCACGGCGCGGCGCATCGTTCCGGCGATCCAGGGGTCGGGGCGCAACGCGTAGGGCGGGTAGATCGTGAGGCGCTCCCTGAGCTCGAGCCCACCTGACGCGGTCGTCTCTTGGAGCCGTTCGATCGCCGGCCACGGCCGCTCCGGGTTCACGTGGTCGGGCGTCACGGGCGAGACTCCTCCCCAGTCGTCGATGCCGGCGTCGAGGAGACGGAGCTGTTGCTCGGGGTCGGAGAGGTTGGGCGGCGCCTGCACGCTCATCCGGGGACCGAGGACGACGCGCGCGGTAGCGACCGCCGCGAGGAACTCCTCCTGTTCGGGCTCCGGCGCGTCGCGCATCGCCGTGCCGGGCTTCGCGCGGAAGTTCTGGACGATCACTTCCTGGATGTGCCGGTACCGGCGATGGAGATCGCGGATCGCGAGGAGAGATTCCGCGCGCTCGACCTCGGTCTCGCCGATGCCGACGAGGATGCCGGTCGTGAACGGGATCGAGAGACGGCCCGCGTCCTCGATCGTGCGCAGGCGCACCGCGGGGTTTTTGTCCGGCGAGCCGAAGTGCGGGCCGCCGCGCTCGGTGAGCCGCGCGGAGGAGCTCTCGAGCATCAGGCCCATCGACGCAGAGACGTTCTTGAGCCGCGCCATCTCCTCCCAGCTCATGACACCGGGATTGAGATGGGGAACCAGCCCCGTCTCCTCGATCACGCGGATCGCGACGGCGCGAACGTACTCCAGCGTCGAGCCGTAGCCGCGCTCCTCGAGCCAGTCGCGCGCGACGGGATAGCGTTCCTCCGGCCGGTCGCCGAGGGTGAACAGTGCCTCCTTGCAGCCGCGGGCTCGCCCGGCCTCCGCGATCGCGACGACCTCCTCCGGCGTGAGGAAGGGGTGATCGAGGCGCGCGGGCGGCTTCGCGAACGTGCAGTAGTGGCATCGATCGCGGCAGAGCATCGTGAGCGGAACGAAGACCTTCCGGGAGTAGGTGACGCGGTCTCCGTGTCCGAGCCGACGCAGGCGCGAAGCGACCTCCATCAATCGTTCGAGGTCCTCGCCGCGAGAGGAGAGGAGGGCGGCGACCTCCGGGACCGAGAGGCTCTTTCCTGACTCGGCCCGGGCGAGCGCCCGGCGTGGTTTCATCTCCGGCTCCGTGCGCGGGGCCTCCCGGAGCTCCATCGGGCGAGCGTACTACGGGGCCTGCGAACGACCCTCCGGGCGTCCGACGACGATCGACGGACGCGGACGACCGGCCGCTGCCCGATATCGTGAGCAGCATGCAGGTCACCGCGCTCGCCGGCGGCGTCGGCGCAGGCAAGTTCCTCCGAGGCATCGTGTGCGCGGTCCCGGCGGAGGACATCACGGTCGTCGTCAACACTGCCGACGACGTGGAGATGCACGGCCTGCTGATCTCTCCCGACGTCGACTCCGTCCTCTACTGGCTCGGCGACCTCGCGGACCGCGAGCGCGGATGGGGTCGAAGGGACGAGACGTTCCGCGCCACGGAGGAGCTCCGGCGGATGAACGCGCCCGACGCGTGGTTCGGTCTCGGCGACCTCGACCTCGCGACGCACCTCTATCGGACGGCGGCGCTCGCGCGCGGCGAGGGAACCGCCTCCGTCACCGCCGAGCTGGCAGAGCGCTTCGGCGTGCGCTCGCGCATCCTGCCGATGAGCGAGCAGCGGGTCACGACGCGGATCGACGCTGTGGACGAGCAGGGGCGAACCCTGGACCTCCACTTCCAGGAGTACTGGGTGCTCCGCGGCGCCCGCGACGACGTGAAGGGCATCCGGTACGAAGGAGCGGCCGAGGCAAGGCCGGGGCCGGGCGTGTCGGAGGCGATCGCCGCGGCGGACGCGATCGTCGTGTGCCCCTCCAATCCGGTGGCGTCGATCGGACCGATCCTCGCGGTTCCCGGGATCGCGGACGCGGTTCGGTCTCGACGTGACCGCGTGGTAGGCGTCTCTCCGATCGTGGCGGGCGCTCCGCTCCGCGGGATGGCAGACCGGCTGATGCCGGTCGCGGGGCTGGAGGTTTCCGCGACGGGCGCGGCCGAGGCGTACCGCGGCCTGCTCTCCGGCTGGGTGATCGACGAGCGCGACCGGGAGCTCGCGCCGCGCATCGAGGCGCTCGGCATGCGCTGCGTCGCGACCGACACCGTCATGGAGAGCGACGCCGTCGCGGAATCCGTCGCTCGCGCCGCGCTCGAGCTGCTGTGAGCTCCGGCATCAGCGTCCTGCCCGTCGAGGGCATCCCGGAGATCCAGCCGGGCGACGACCTCGCGGCGATCGTCGCAGCCACGATCCCGGCGACGGAGCTCCGTTCCGGCGACATCGTCGCCGTGACGCAGAAGGTCGTCTCCAAGGCGGAGGGGCGCCTCGTGCGCTCCGACGACCGTGCGGAGTGGGTCCGACGCGAGACGAAGCGCGTCGTGGCTTCCCGAGGCGACATCGTGATCTCCGAGACGACGCACGGCTTCGTCTGCGCGAATGCCGGCGTCGACGCGTCCAACGTTGCGGAGGGTTGGCTCTCCCTCCTGCCCGAGGACCCGGACCGGTCCGCCGAGGAGGTCCGCAAACGGTTGTCGGTGGAAGCCGGCGC
>JBJMLP010000086.1:0-9767 GCA_045805245.1 Actinomycetota bacterium
GAGGACCTTCGCGACGGCGCCCGTCCGCGTCGTGACGCCGAGACGCTTGTAGAGGCGCTCGATGTGCGTCTTCACGGTCTCGATCGAGAGGCCGAGCTCCGCCGCGATCTCGCGATTGCCGAGTCCCCACGACAGCAGGATCAGCACCTCTTTCGTCCGTGGACTGAGCGAGATCTCCTCGGTGGCGGGAGCGTCTCCGCCGGCGGAGAGCGTCTCCCACACCGCTGAGTCGAAGACGACGTGCCCGCGCGCGACCATGCGGATCGTCTCGAGGATCTGCTCGACCGCGGCCGTCTTCAGCACGTAGGCCTTCGCTCCGGCCTGTACGGCCGCGGCGACCGAGTGTGGGTCGTCGGATGCGGTCAGGATGAGCGTGCCGACCTCGGCGTGCGTCTCGCGCAGCCGGCGCGTCGTCTCCAACCCGTCGATCCCCGGAAGCCGGAGGTCGATCATCAGGACGTCTGGCGCTTCTCCCCGGTCGGCGAGCGCGAGCGCGGACTCGCCGTCGGCAACCTCTCCCGCCACGGTCATGTCCTCGGTGGAGGAGATGAGGGTGACGACGCCCTGTCGAGCGATCGGATGGTCGTCGGCGATGCCGACGCGGATCAGCGGTTCCGAGTGCATGTGATCTCCCCTCCTGCACCCGGCCCGCTCACTGTGGCGGAATCCCGCGACACCGGCTATCCCCTGGCCGGCTGATTCAGATCGCCGTCGCGGCCCACGTCGTTGGACGGGGAGGCACGCGGTCGCTGGAGCTCCCCCGCGCGGGGGAACTCGTTCGAACCATTCCCCCCGCCGGGGTCCACGTCGCCCGAAACCAGAATGGGCTGCCCCACCGATTGTTCGCGGATCCCTCGGTTCCTACTCTGACCAGTGTCGCGACAAGGCGTCGCGAACGAACCGCAGACCGCATCTGAGGGGGATCGATGGACAGACGGTCGAGACTGGTCGTCGGACTGAGCGTTGTCGCACTCCTCTCCGGTGCGCTGCTCGCCTCCGCCGCGAGCGCCCACGCGCACACCTTCAAGACGAACCTCACGATCCACTACGACAAGAAGACCGACACGTTCGACGGACACGCCGGCACCGCGAGCGCCTGCCAGGAGGGCCGCACCGTGCACGTCTTCAAGTCGAGCGGCGGCGGCAACGTTCCGGTCGGGTCGGCAACGACCGTGCACGCGGGGCATTGGAACGGTGTGCACTCGGCCGGCCCGGGCTCGTATTTCGCGACCGTGGATCAATCGACCGCGGGCGGATACGGCGGCGACACGACCTGCCTGTCGGGGACGTCGAAGACAACGACGGTCTGATCCGCGGAGCGGAGCTCTCCCCTCCAACCGCAAGCACCGGGGGGCCGGCGGGACACCACTGTCCGCGCCGGCCTCCGCCCAACACAACCGAACCAGCAGGAGGGGGAACCCGTGAAGATCCTGATGACGTCGCGAGGCGTCGTGCCCGTGAAAGCGGGATGCGGCGGCGCCGAGATCGTCGTCTACCAGCTTGCCCGCTCGATGGCGCTCCAGGGCCACGACGTGACGCTCGTGGGAGAGGTCGACGAGAAGGACTTCGATCTTCCCGAGCGTCTCTCCGTCGAGCAGGTGGAGAGCCAATCGCACAAGCGGATGCGTTTCCTTCCGGGCGGGCTGCCCACGTGGATCGTGCAGCACCTCCTCGGGAACCTGCTGGTCGCGCTTCGCGCGCGGCGGCTGATGCGCGAGGGCGCCTTCGACGTCGTGCACGCGCACGGCGCGCTGTCGGCGCTCCTGATCTCCTTCGGGAATCGCTCCACGCCGCTCGTCTACACCGAGCACGACGCGACGCCGTGGAGCTGCCGATACCGCGTCTGGTACGAGCGCTGGATGCGCAAGACGATCTACCGCGTGCTGAACGTTTCGGTGTTCAAGCGCGCCGAACGCATCGTCACCGTCTTCCCGAGCCAGGCGCGCGAGATCGCCACGTACTGGGGCGTCCAACCCGGGCGCGTCTCCACGATCGCGAACGGCACGGATGCGGAGGCGTTCCGTCCCTCCGCCCAGGCGGGCGGAAGCGTCAAGGCCGCGCTCGGGTTCGACCGCTACGCGCTCTACGTGGGCGGCCTCGTTCCGCGGAAGTGTCCCGACATCGTCCTCGAGGCCGCGGCGGAGGTCGAGGACGTTCCGATCGTGTTCGTGGGCGACGGCCCGATGCGCTCCCGGCTCGCGCGCCGCGCGAAGGAGCTCGGCGTCGCCGACCGCGTGGCGCTCCTCGGAAGCGTTCCCTCCACCGAGCTCGGAGAGATCTACCGCGAAGCCGACGTGCTCGTCCTCCCGACGATCTCCGACGCGTTCCCGCTCGTCGCGCTGGAAGCGATGGCGTGCGGAACACCCGTGATCGCCTCCCGCGTCTCCGGCGTTCCGGAGATGGTGGAGGATTGGCAGACGGGATTCCTCGTGAAGCCCGGCGACATCGGACAACTCGCGATGGGCATCCGCTTCCTCACCGGCGACGCGGCGCTCCGCGACCGGATGGGCGCGAACGGTCGCCGCCGAGTCGTCGCCGGCTTCCGCTGGCCGCTCGTCGCGGAACGCTATCTATCCGTGTACCGCTCTGCCGCCGACGCTGGCGAGCCGGAGCCCGAACCGCCGGCCGCCGTCGTGACGGAGCTCTCCCCCCGGATCACCGAGCCGGAGTGGGTCGCGAGCGCGTGAGCGGCCGCACTCCCGCTTCTCCGCCTGTCGGGCTCGTCGTCCTCGTGGATGCGCTGCGCCACGACTACCTCGAGCTCGGAGACACGCCGTTCCTCTTCGGCCTCGGGGAGTCGGGCACCGCGCGGCCGCTCGGAACGATCCTCGGCTATAGCGACTCCGTCCGCGCGACCGCGTTTACCGGGCTGATGCCGGACGAGCTCGGCTACTGGATGGAGTACCGCTTCCTTCCCGGACGGAGCCCCTTCGCGCCGTTCGACCGCTTCGGATGGCTGGACCGATTCCCGAGCGACCTCGCGCTCCGCGCCGGAAAGCTCGCGCTCTCCCGCACGGTCGTGCCGGCGCTCGCGCGTCGGAGAGGCTATCCGTCGCTCGATCTCCGCAACCTTCCGTTCGGCGCGATGTGGTTCTTCGACTACACGATGCGGGTGCCGATGACGGCACCCGGCGCGCACGGCGCGCCGACGATCGTCCACCGGCTGTCCGCGGCGGAGCGGCCGTGGATCTACCTCGATTCCTCGAAGGTCGGCGACCGCGGCATCTCCGAGGGCATCGCCGCCGCACCCGACGACGCAGGGCTCGTGTTCGTCTACCTCCACCACCTGGACATGGCCTCGCACCTGTTCGGGATCTCCGGCTCCCGGTTCCGGACCACGCTCCGGGAGACGGACGCGCGGGTCGAGCGGATCTCCCGAGCGATGCGCGAGCGGTTCGGGGATGTCGAGACGCTCGTCTTCTCCGACCACGGGATGTCGCCCGCCACGTCGTACCGGTCGCTGCCGGAGCTCCGCCGGCACCCGGCCTTCGGGAGCGGCTTCTGCTTCGCGCTCGATGCGACGATGGTGCGGATCTGGTACGTCGACCGGCGCACGGCGCTACGGACGGAGCTCCGCGACCTCGTCGCGAGCAAGCTCGACGGCCGCTGGCTCACGCTCGGGGAACAGCGCCGGTTCTCGATCGACTTCGAGGAGCGCGACTACGGCGACGAGATGTTCCTCGTCGAGCCGGGGCAGATCATCTTTCCGAACTTCCATTCCTACGTGCGTCCGAAGGCGATGCACGCATACGACCCCACGGATCCGGATCAGACCGGGATCGTCGTCGCCAGCTCGGGCGTCGAGGTGCCCGCGAGCCCGCGGATGACGGACGTCTCCTCCGTCATGTCGCGGATGACCGGCCTTCCGGAGCTCCGGCCGTTGGACCGGGTCGGGGTCCGGACCGCGGAGGAACGCTACGCGGAGGTCGGCGGTTGAGCGCCGTCCAGGCCTCCACCATCGCAACGCCGGTTCGCACGCGCCTCATCACGGGCGGAGCGATGGTCGTCGCCGGCGCGGCCGTGTTCCAGGCCTCGAACTTCCTGTTCAACACGATCGCCGCGCGCGAGCTGGGTCCCGCCGGCTACGGAGACCTCGCCGCGGTCGTCGGCATCATCGCGCTGTCCGCCCCGCTGTTCCTGTCGATCCAGACCGTGACGAGCCGTACGGCAACGAGCCTCTATGCGGAGGGCCGCGCGCGCGAGCTCCGAGGCCTGGCGCGGTTCTACGCGCTCCGGCTCGGATGCGCCGCCGCGCTCCTCGGCGTGGTCGCCGTCCTGTTCAGCGGCCCGGTCGCGCAGGTGCTCAATCTCCGGAGCGCGCTGCCGGTCGCGCTCCTCGGCGTGATCTTCGTGCTCTCGACGGAGACGCACCTCCAGCGCGGGGTCGTCCAGGGACTGCAGCGCTTCGGCGCGTTCGGGCTCGGGTCGGCACTCGAGGGCGTCGCGAAGATCGTCGCCGTGGTCGTGCTGGTTCGCTACGTCTGGCCGACCGAGACCGGCGCGATCATGGCGCTCGCGTTCGCCGGGGTCTGCGCGCTCGCGTTCAACGGCGCGATCCTGCACCGGCTTCCCGACACGCTGGAGCGTGTCCGCCCGATCGCACACCCGTATCGCTACTCCGCGCAGACGCTCGGAACGCTCCTGCTGCTCGCGATGCTCCTGTCCACCGACGTGATCGCGGCGAACCGCTACTTCGCAGCGCAGACGGCCGGCCTGTACGCGGCGATCTCGCTCTCGGGCAAGACGGTCTTCTTCGCGACCTCGGCGCTCACGACGTTCGCCTTCCCCGTCTTCAGCCACCGTCAGGACTCGGGACAGGACTCCCGGAAAGCCCTGTTCGCACTCCTCGGCGTCGTCGCTACCGGCGCGACCGCGGTGGTCGGCGTGTACTTCATCGCGCCGACGATCCTGGTGAACGCGATCTTCGGTTCCCAGTACGCGGCGGCGGCGGAGTTCGTGCCGTGGATGGCGGTCGCGTTCGCGGCGTACTCGGTCGTCTACCTCGTCGGGATGTACCTGCTCTCGCAGCGCCGCCGGATCGGGGCCTGGATCCTCGGCGTCGCGGCGGTGACGCAGCTCGCGGGCTTCCGGTTCCTGCACGGCGGCATCCCGGAGTTCATCTCCGTGCAGCTCGTGGTGCTGGGATGCACCGCGGTGGCGCTGGTCGCTGCGGCCGTGCTCGTCGGCCACCGTCCGTCGGAACCGTCGGAGGACGGCGAGACGGAGGTGCTCCAATGGGAACCCTGACGCTCGACAGCTTCGAGGTCGCGTCCGCCGGCGCGCGGATCGTCGACGCGGTGGAGCACGACCTCCACGCGGAGGGCGTGATCCTCTGCGGCAGCCGCGCGATCGGCGACTTCCGGCCGGACAGCGACTACGACGTCTTCGCGGTGCTTCCCGCCTGGCGGATCCCCTTCTCGCTCGGTGCGATGCGCCGGGCGTCGGAAGAGCTCTCCGCCCAGCTCGGAGCTCCCGTGCGGATCAATCCGCTGCCGGCGTTCCGGCTCCGCCGGCCGGGCAGGAGCTTCATCGTGTGGAAGGCCTTCACGGAGGGACGGATCCTCTCGGCGCCCGCGATGCCGCATGCGATCGACGTGCCGCTTCCGTCGAACCTTCCGGCGGCTCGTTCCTCGTACGCGATCTCGGGCCTCCGCGCGCTGCTCCACGACCTGGAGCTTTCGGCGCTCGAGCACGACCCGCTGCCGGAGCTCGTCGCGCACGGGGTGGAGAAGGCGCTGCTCCACGCGGCGCAACTGGAGCTCCTCCGACACGGCCGGTACGCCCCGACGATGGAGCGGTGTCTGCCGCTCCTCGAGCGGATGCACGGGATCCGCTTCGCGCGCCTCTCGGAGCGAACGCATCGGGCGGCGACGTGGTTCGAGGCGCGCGAACTCCTGCTGCCGGATGCGAGGCCACCCCGCGACGGTTTCGTCCGCAAGCTCCTGGAGGACGGCCAGTTCCTCGCGCTGTCGGTGCTCGCATGCCGGCGGCCCCCCGGACGCGTGCTGTTCGCGCGGGGGTCGGTGCAGGTCCGCTCCGCGAACGCCGTGATCGAGCTCGCTCGGGCGATCGAGCCGCGCGGCGCGATCGCTCCCGGCCGTCTCGCGGAGGCACGGAGATGGTCGTCGTCCCTGCTCCGAGGCCACCCGGCGGCATGGGAGGACCTCCGCGACGCGATCGAGTCCGTGTGGCCGCAGGCGAACCCACTGGTGGGTGTGTGAGCGAGCGCTCGGTCCTCCTCGTCTACGCCGACCTCCGCTCAGGAGGGCTCGCGGTGGACATCAGGAACACCGCGAACGGTCTCGTGGAGCGCGGATGGCGAGTCGGCGTCGCGACGGCGCGGAGCGGCGACGTTTCCGGGAAGGCCCTCGGGCTCGGGGGCGACGTCGGCCTTCATGAGCTGTCCGTTCCGCTCGGTCCCGTCGGAAGGACGATCGGCGCCGCGTCTGGCATCCGCCGCCTGATCCGCCGCGGAGCGTGGGACGTCGTCCACGTCTCGTCGCTCCTTCCGTTGCAGATGCACGCGGCCGCGATGCGGGCGGCGCGGGACAGCCTTCGCACGCTGGTGTGGACGCCGATGACGCATCCGATGCGCGAGCGGTACTGGACGACGCGGGCACGCACGCGGCCCTTGCGGCGCTTCGACCGATATGCGGCGCCGCATGCGGCGCGTCTCACCGACGCGATCGCGGCCGCCACCGAGGAGGAGGCGGAGTGGTTCTCGCGCCTGGGCGCGCGGCTCGTCCGCGTGATCCCGCCGGGCGTCGAGTCGGCGGGGAACGTGCTTCCCGGCGACGTGGGGGCGTTCCGTCGCCGGCACGGTCTCGGGGCTCATCCGGTCGTCCTCACGGTCGCGGCGCGGAACGAGCGGCGCAAGGGCATGGACTTCGCGCTCGCCGCGTTCGGCCGCCTGCGTTCGCTGATCCTTTCCGTCCGGCTGGTCGCCGTGGGGACGTCCTTCGACGGCGAACCGCCCGAAGGCGTGGTCGCGACAGGCCGCCTCTCCGAGGACGAGCTCGCGACGGCGTACGCGGCGGCCGACGTCGCGTTCGTTCCGTCCCGATACGAGGCGTTCTCCCGTGTGGTGATTGAGGCCTGGCAGCAGGAGACGCCAGTCGTCGTCTCCGACGGCGTGGGTCTCCGCCGGGTCGTGGAGTCGCTCGACAACGTCGTGGTCTCGTTCGGCGACGCGGAGGGCGCGGCCGACCGGATCGCGTCGCTCCTGGAGGACCCCGCGCTCGCGGTGAAGCTCGGCCGCCGGGGCTCCGAGGAGGTCGCGCGCCACTACCTCCTTCCGGAGATCCTGGACGAGACCGCCCGCATGTACGAGGACGCCGAAAGGGCCCGCACCGCGTGATCGGCGAACACCTCTGGGTCTCTCCGGCGCCGTCCGTTCGGGAGCGCCTCGCGATGCGCGCACGCGAGCTCGTGCACGACCATCCACATGCGCTGCCGCTCCTCCTGCTCTGGAGCCTGACGGCCGTGATGATGCGCAACTGGTTGTTCTCCGGCGCGCTGCCGGCCGGCGAGGACTCGGCCTTCCTCTACTCGTCGCTGCCGTACTTCGCGTCGCATCACCTGAGCATGTTCAGCGCGTGGCTGCCGTCGCCGCTCGGGCAGGTGCAGCAGTACTCGATCTACTGGTTCCTCGCGATGTGGGGCGGCCTGGTCCGGAACCCGCTGACGCTCTACAAGGGCGCGTGCTTCGCCGTGGCCCTCCTCACGCCGGCGGCGATGTACGGAGCCACGTATTCGCTTCTGCGCTCCCGCCTCGCCGCGACCGTGGCGGCGGGCCTCTTCGCTTTCTCGCCCCTCGTTGTCTCTCACTGGCTCGCCGGGCATCTCAACGTGGAGATCTCCTTCGCGGTCGGACCGCTCGCGGTGTGGGCGCTGCATCTCGCGCTCCGCAAGCGAAGCATGGGCGCGATGATCGGCTTCGGACTCTCGATCTCGGCCCTGTACCTGCTGACGACCGCGCAGGGCGTGTACTGGGTGGTTCCGCTCGCGGCGATCACCACGTACGAATGGATCACGTGGGTCAAGGAGGGCGGAGCGCATCGTGGGTTCGCCCTGCGGCTCGCATCGGTCGTCGGCGTCTCGTTCATCGCGTTCGCCGCCGCCAGCGCGGTGGAGCTCGTCCCGTTGATGCGCGGGGCCACCGCGCCGTTCGTCGGCGGTGGAGAGAGCTACTACATCGAGCAGCTCTCGATCCATCAGAAGTACAGCCTTCCGTTCATCCAAGGCGTCGCGGGGATGCCCCGCGAGGACTGGCTCGATACCGGCGTGAACTTCGCGACCGGTGGCTTCGGCTCGATCTGGTCCATCACGAGCGCGTTCTTCATCGTCGTGACGGCCGTCTCGACGGTCTGGAGCCGGCACCGCCGACTCGCGATCACGTTCCTCGTTCCGACGGTGTTCGCGTGGCTCCTTGCGGCCGGCCCGACGGGACCGTTCCGCGCCGGCTACCTCCTGCTGTATCGCAACATCGGCTACTTCCGGTTGATCAGGGTTCCGAACCGATGGCTGATCGTTTCCACGTTCGGCATCGCGCTCCTCGCCGGCGCCGCGGTAGAGGAACGGGTCCATCGCGAGCGGAGCGTGCGACGCTCCTGGGTCGAGCGGCTGCGAGGGCCGTCCGTCGCGCGGCGCGTCGGAGCGCTCGCGGCAGCAGGTCTCGTCGTCTCCTCCTACGCATTCGCGAACGGATTGCCGACCTGGAGCCCGCCCGCCGGATACGTGAACGCGTACTCCTCCCTCGCCGAGCAATCCGGCGACTGGAGGATCCTGACGACGCCCTTCTACCAGGCGTGGATGTCGACGGGAACGCCGTACGGAGACGACGTGAGCCTCGCGGCCGACCTGGGATTCACCAGCACGGTCTGGCACGGACACGCCACGCTCGGCCGAGGCGGATGGGATCCCCGTGCCTCCCGGTTGGTGAGCTATCTCTACGAGCTCACGAAGCAGGGCGCGAACCGGGACGTCTCGAAACTTCTCGGCGCGATGGGCATCCGCTACGTCGCGCTCGATCCGCACGGCGCGCTGGAGGTGATCCAGGGTCAGAACCATTTCTTCCGCGAGCAGAGCGGCCTGTCGCTGGCGGCCCATTCCCAGGGCGTCGAGATCTACCGAAACGCGTCCTCTCTTCCGCAGGCGTACGTCACGCCGCAGTGGTGCGTCGTCGCGGGCGGCCTCGGGGTACTGGGCGATCTCGCGGAGCAGCCGCATTTCGACTTCGGTCGGACCGGGCTCGAGTTCGCAGACCAGCTGCGCTCGACGCAAGGAGCCGGCGCCCTGCGTTCCGCGATCGCGTCGTCCGGGTGCGTGATCACAGCTCCGAACGGGCTCGCGTCGCTCCGGGCACTGCTCGGGGCTACCGCGCTCACGAAGGTCGATGACATCGCCATGCCCGCATGGACGCGGGAGGAGATCTCTCCGTCTCTGGACGACGCGGCGGAGGCCACACCCATGGTCGACGTCCCTCCCGGCGGTCGCGTGGCGGAGACGATTTCGGTCCCGTCGGCCGGTCCCTATTCGGTGTGGCTCCGGGGGCCCGTCGGCCCCGACGAGTCTCGAGCGGAGATCAGCGTCGACGGAGCCGCGGTCGCGGCAGGCACGCTCTCCTCGCCGCTCGCGCACGGCGTTCGCTGGACGCGGTCGGCTCCGGTGCAGCTCGGCGCCGGAACCCACACCGTCACGGTGGCGAACGCCGCCGTCGCTGGAGGTGCGACCCTGCAGCTCGTCCAGACGGCATTGATGAGTCGGGC
>JBJMLP010000087.1:0-3553 GCA_045805245.1 Actinomycetota bacterium
AGCCGTACAGCCACCCGAGCGGCCGCCAGCGGCGAGACGGCAGGTGCCCCGTCGGGAACAGGATGAACAGGAACGGCAGCAGGCCCGTCGGGATCGCCCAGATCCAGGAACCGATCCACATCGACGCGAAGCCGAACGGAAGGAGCCCCGGCGTCGCGACGCGGAGCGCGTGGACGCCGTACCCCTGGCAGAAGTGCCCGATCCCGAGCGCTGCTCCTGCCGCGAGGAACAGCCATCCGATCTTGTTGTCGGGTCGCCGGGAGGCGATCAGCATGCCGATCACGGCGACACCGGCATCGACCAAGATGGAGAGAACCGCGGCGAGGCTCCAGGAGGCGGAGTCGGGCGGCAGTACAAGGTCGCGATCCACGTACGCGAACACGACGTGGCTCAGGACGAGGAGGACCGAGGCGATCCCGATCGAGTACGCGATCCTTCGGGCCGTCCAGGGATTCATGAACTGATTGTGACGGGTCCGGGACGCGGTCGAAAGGTCCCTCCGGATGTCGACCCTCCTCCCCCGGCCGAGATCCCGGAACGGTGCAGGTCAGAGGCTCGGAACCAGCCCGGCCGATCCGGTCAGCCTGGGCTGTCGGCGGGGTGCACCAGCAGCGTCAGCGTCTCGAGCGCTTCCCCGACCTCGTCACGCAGATCCTGGACCTTCCGCGCCTCTCCACGGCGGCTTGCCTCCACGGTTTCGTCGAGCATGGTCGCGATCGCGAGTGCGCGGAGCCTCGACTCCTCGAACAGGAGCGGGTTGACGGTCACGTGCGCGGCGCAGAGGAGGTTCGCGGCGGAGGCGACCGTCGAGATCTGCTCGACCTCGAAGACGTCGTCCTTCCTGACGAACTCCCCCCGGTCGACGCGAGCGGAGAGGTCGTTCGTCCGCTCGAACAGGTCGGCCACGACCCGTCCGAGGGCGCTCAGCGCACCTCCGGTGCCGACCACGTCCGACGACTCTGCCTCGAGCGCAGCCAGCACGCGTTGCATGATCTGGCTGTACGTCTCCACTGACCCTAAGGACCTTCTCACTTTCGGGACTCAGGCGCATCCCCCGAGGGAGGGACGCTCCTTCCGGTCCGTGCGTAGTCAGGCTCGAGAGACGTCCGTGTGGAAGTCACGAGCGGCGGCCACACTGCGAGCCGCCGTGTGAACGAGAAAGCAACGTGAAGCTGATGCGCTGGTGTCGGAGGGGGGATTTGAACCCCCACGGGCTATTCGCCCACTAGGCCCTCAACCTAGCGCGTCTACCTAGTTCCGCCACTCCGACGAAGGAGACTGGAGTATATCGAGGGGCCTCTGGGAACCGGCGCGGAGCCGGGCTACTTCCACTTCCAGGCGAGCCAGAAGGTCGTGAACCCGAAGACGATCGCGGTCACGACGGTGACCTTGTCGAGCCGCCGC
The DNA here is from genome assembly GCA_045805245.1 of Actinomycetota bacterium. Classification (GTDB taxonomy): domain Bacteria; phylum Actinomycetota; class UBA4738; order UBA4738; family JBJMLN01; genus JBJMLN01. The sequence continues at coordinate 1,405 of JBJMLP010000087.1, forward strand.
TCGAGGGCGGTGCCGCCGGACAGGCCGGAGCCGCCGCCGAACATGTCGGAGAGGCCGCTGCCCTTGCCGGAGTGAAGCAGGATGAAGACGACGAGGAACAGCGCCGCCACGACGTCCACGATCAACACGATCAGGTTCAGCATCAGGTCTCCTTTATACCAACTGCCGCGGCAGGTTCCAGGAAGCGCTCTCCACGGGGCGAAGCCGCGTCAGGTGCCGGCCGTGTCCAGGATCGCCCGATCCTCCAGCGGGAAGTGGCACGCCGCCACCTGGCCCTCGTGGAACGACTCGAGCTGCGGGTCGTCCTCCCGGCAGGTCGGGAACTGCGCCCGTGGGCACCGTGGATGGAACCGGCAGCCGCTCGGAGGATCGATCGGCGAGGGCACGTCTCCTTCGAGGATGATCCGCTTCTTCTGCGCGGCGAGACGGGGGTCCGGGATCGGCACCGCCGAGAGGAGCGCTCCCGTGTACGGATGCTTCGGGTTCAGATACAGCCCGTCGCCCGGCGCCATCTCCACGATCCGGCCGAGGTACATCACCGCGACCCGGTCCGAGACGTGTTTCACGATCGACAGGTCGTGCGCGATGAACAGGTAGGTCAGGTTCAGCTCCTCCTGGAGATCCTCCAGCAGGTTGATGATCTGCGCCTGGATGGAGACGTCGAGAGCCGAAACCGGCTCGTCGCATACGATCAGCTTCGGCTTGAGCGCCAGCGCGCGGGCGACGCCGATCCGCTGCCGCTGACCGCCGGAGAACGCGTGCGGGAAGCGGTTGTAGTGCTCCGGGTTCAGTCCCACGAGCTCCATCAGCTCCTGAACCTCACCCTTGATCTTGTCCTTCGGCACCGTCTTGTGGATCCGGAACGGCTCGGAGATGATCGTTCCGACGGTCTTGCGCGGATCGAGCGACGCGAACGGATCCTGGAAGATCATCTGCAGGTTGCGCCGGAGCTCCCGGAGCTCCTTGCCCTTGAGATCCGAGATGTCCTGCCCCTCGAAGTAGAGCTTCCCCTCCGTCGGTTTGAACAGGCGCATCACGACGCGCGCGAGCGTGGACTTGCCGCAGCCGGTCTCTCCCACGAGGCCGAGCGTCTCGCCGGGATAGACCTCCAGATCGACTCCGTCGACCGCGTGCACGTCTCCGACATGCTTCTGGAAGAGGATCCCGCGCGTGATCGGGAAGTACTTCTTGATGCCCTCGAGCCGGATGAGCGGCTCCCGGGCCTTGGCCTCGATCTGCGGCACGCGTTCGTTGACGGTCACGCTCATGGATGCGCCGCCAGCTGCTCGTGGAAGATGCGTTCCTTCTCCGCCAGCGTGAGGTGGCATGCCGACGCGTGATGTCCGTCGGAGGGCAGGAGAGGCGGAACCTCCTTCGTGCAGATGTCCATCACGTGAGGACAGCGCGGGTTGAACGGACAGCCCGGCGGCACGTAGATCAGCGAGGGCGGCAGGCCGCGGATCGGCTGGAGCCGCTCTCGACGGTCCTGGTCGAGCCGGGAGATCGACCCCAGCAGCCCCCACGTGTAGGGGTGGTGCGCGTTGTAGTAGATGTCCTCTCGCTCTCCGTACTCGGCGATCCGACCCGCGTACATCACCTGGATGTTGTCGCAGTGCTCCGCGACGACACCGAGGTCGTGCGTGACGATCACGACGGAGGCGTTGAACTCGTCCTGCACCTTGTCGATCAGGTCGAGGATCTGCGCCTGCACGGTCACGTCCAGCGCGGTCGTCGGCTCGTCCGCGATCAGCAGGTCTGGGTTGAGCGCGAGCGCCATCGCGATCATCGCGCGCTGGCGCATGCCTCCGGAGAACTCGTGCGGATACTGCTTCGCCCGCTCCCGCGGCTTCGGGATGCCGACGAGGTCCAGGAGCGCGATCGACTCCTCGAACGCTTCCTTCTTGGAGACCTTGCGGTGCTGGGTGAACATCTCGGCGATCTGGTAGCCGACCTTGATGACCGGATTCAGGGCGGTCAACGGGTCCTGGAAGATCATCGCGATCTCCTCACCCTGGATCGCGCGCATCTCGTCCGCGGGAAGCTTCAGCAGGTCCTGTCCCTTGAAGAGCACCTCACCGGTGATCTGCGCCTGATCCTTGTTGATGAGTCCCATCACGGTCAGGAACGACACGCTCTTGCCGGAGCCCGA
>JBJMLP010000088.1:0-3782 GCA_045805245.1 Actinomycetota bacterium
GTTCGGCGCAGGCTCGGCGAGGCAAAGAGAGAGAGACCCCCAGCCGAAGCCGGGGTCTCGCCGGATTAACGGATAAGGCTCCGTCCGCCGCACCTCCCCTACAGCTCGCAGCTGACGGCGGTGTCTCCCGCGTCGATCACGCAAGTGTCGGTGTTGTCACCGCCGAACACGGAGTCGTTGCCGGAGACGTTGTCCCGCGACTTGATGAAGTCGTTCCCAGGCTCGGTGACGTAGCACTGGTCACCGCCGTAGGTCGCCATGGACCCGAGGTAATCATCTCCCTGGCCGCCGTAGATCTTGTCGTTCTGGTCGGCTCCCTCGACGTTGTCGTCGTCCTGCTGGCCCCTGACCACGTCGGAGCCGTCACCGCCGCAAAGACCTTGGTAGACGCTGCTGATGTCGTTGTCATCACCCTGGCCGCCGCGGATCACGTCGTTGCCCTCGAGGCCGTCTGCGGAGTCGGCCCCTGCCTTCGTGCAGATCACGTCAGCACGGGTCGTGCCCGTCAGGTCGTCGTCCGCTGCCGTGCCGCTGATCGTGCAGTCCTTCTTGGCGCCGGCGATGCTGCTGAACACTCCGTGAGCGAAGGCCGGACCGACCATCAGACCGACCGTCGCCACAGAGACGAAGATGCTCCGAAGCCTCATCCGAACCTCCGTCCGTCGACTCAGTCGGAAAACCTACCGGCAGCACCGGCAGGTTGCAATGGGACGACCTCGGATACCTAGCCCTGACCTCCTGCAACGGCCGGGAGGATCGACACCGTGTCGCTCTCCGAGACGTTCGTCTCCAGGGACCCGAGGTAGCGCACGTCCTCGTCGTTGACGTAGACGTTGATGAACCGGTGCAGCCCGCCGTCGTCCGAGACGATGTTCTTCGTGATCCCGGGGTACTTCGCCTCGAGGTCGTTCAGCAGATCGCGGAGCGTGTCTCCCTCGGCCTGCACCTGCGCCTCTCCGTTCGCCTGCTTGCGAAGGATCGTCGGGAGCTTCACCGTCGCCATCTACGCCTCCGCCTCGTGGGTCGATTGTCCGTGCTCCGCCTCGGGAGGAGCCTCCCCCGGCGAGAGCCCGCAGAACTGCTCGTAGTCGATCAGCTCGGTGACCGTCGGCTTCTTGCCGCAGACCGGGCACTCCGGGTCCCAGCGGATCTTGAAGGTGTCGAACTGCATCCCGAGGGCATCGAACATCAGGAGGCGACCGATCAGCGGATCGCCGATGCCGGTGATGAGCTTGATCGCCTCCGTGGCCTGGATGCAGCCGACGATGCCGGGGAGCACGCCGAACACCCCGCCCTCTGCGCACGACGGAACCGTTCCCGGGGGCGGCGGCTCCGGATAGAGGCACCGGTAGCACGGCGCCTCCTTGCCGGGCATGAACACCGTTGCCTGTCCGTCGAACTGATAGATCGAGCCGTAGACGAGCGGCTTGCCGAGCATCTGCGTCGCGTCGTTCACGAGGTAGCGCACGGGGAAGTTGTCGCTGCCGTCGATCACGATGTCGTAGGGCTCGATGATCTCGAACGCGTTCGCGGAGGACAGGATCGTGTCGTGCGGCACGATCTCGATCGTCGGATTGATCGCGCGGAGGTGGTCCGCGGCGGACTCCACCTTCGGCCGGCCGACGTCGGCGGTCGTGTGGACGATCTGCCGCTGGAGGTTCGTCAGGTCGACCTTGTCGAAGTCGACGATGCCGAGCGTTCCGACACCGGCCGCCGCGAGGTACATCGCGATCGGAGAGCCGAGACCGCCGGCGCCGATCGCGAGCACCTTCGCGTCGAGAAGCTTGCGCTGTCCGGCTCCTCCGATCTGCGGAAGGATGATGTGCCGCGCGTAGCGGGTGACCTGGTCCTCGGTGAACTGCGCGCTCATGCGATCGACAGCTCCTCTTCGAGAACCTCGCCCTCGTCGATCCGGAACGCCTTCAGGACCGGGTTCTCACGGTCGGAGAGCGACAGGATCAGGTACCGGCTGTCCGGATAGAAGGCCAGCCGCCGGTCGGTCTCGGATGGATACGCCTCCGAGTGCGTGTGGGAGTGATAGATCCCCGCGAGCTCGAGGCCCTCGTCGTCCATCTCGGAGAACACCTTCAGCTGCTCCTTCGGATCGAGCCGGTACGAGACCGGGCTCGCGTCGACGTTCTTCATCGCGTAGACCCGCGTCGGAGTGCCCTCCTTGGCCGCGATCAGGCCGCATGCCTCGTTCGGGAACTCCCGGAGACCGTGCTCGACGATGTCCTGGTAGAGCGACTCGCCGAGCTCGATCACCGGAGAAATCCTATCAATCGAGTGGGATTCAACCGACCCGGCCGTCCACCGTGATGGAGCCCGGGGTTCCATCGCGGGTAACGCCGATCCGCCGCGCGGCTATTCCCTCGGCCGCGAGCGCCCCGGCCATCCTCTCCGCCTCCGGAGCGGCGATCAGGAGCCCTCCCGAGGTCTGTGCGTCCGCGAGCACCAGCTGCTCCGGAAGCGTGAGCGCTCCCCACTCAACGTCCGGCGCGAGGGAGGAGTGGTTCCGCTGGGATCCACCGGCCACCACTCCGGTGCGAGCGAGGTCCAGGACGTCCGGGAGCAGCTCCGGCGCGGAGGCGTCGACCGTCGCGGCCATGCGCGATGCGGCGAGCATCCCTCGGAGATGGCCGAGGAGCCCGAAACCCGTCACGTCGGTGCACGCGGCGGCTCCTCCCGCGAGGGCCGCCCGGGCGGCGCGATCGTTGAGCGTCGTCATCGTCTCCACGGCGGCCGCGATCTGCTCCTCGGTCGCCTTGCGCCGCTTGATCGCGGTCGAGATCATCCCCGTTCCGAGCGGCTTCGTGAGGAAGAGCGTCGCTCCCGCCGGCGCCGTGGAGTTGCGCAACAGGCGCGTCTCCTCGACGAAGCCGACCACCGCCATGCCGTACTTCGGCTCCGGATCGGTGATCGAGTGACCGCCGACGACCACGGCGCCCGCGGCCCTCGCCACGTCCTGTCCGCCGCGGAGAACCTCTCCGAGCATCTCCACGGGAAGCTCGTCGACGGGCCATCCGACGAGGTTCAGCGCGAGCGCCGGCGTTCCGCCCATCGCGTACACGTCGGAGAGAGCGTTCGTCGCGGCGATCCGTCCCCAGTCGCCGGGGTCGTCGACGATCGGGGTGAAGAAATCGGTGGTCGCGATCAGGGCGCGGCCGTCGCCGAGGGAGTAGACCGCGGCGTCGTCCCCGGTGTCGTTGGAGACGATCAGCTCGGGAGGTGCGGCCGCCGGCGGCCCGAGCGTTCCGAGGACCTCGCGTAGCGTGTCCGGCCCGATCTTGCACGCACAGCCGGCGCCGTGGCTGAACTCCGTGAGCCGGATGGCGTCCGTTCGCATGCTTCGAGGATATCCGGGAACAACATCGGCACGACCCGTTCGTTCGAAGGAGCTTCCGCATGCCACGATCACGATCCACGCTGCTCGCCGCCCTCTGCGTTGCGGCCCTGGCGGGATGCAGCGCCAACAACAGCACCTCCTCGGTGACCACCGGGAAGTCGACGGCGAGCGCGTCCGTGTCGCCGCAGCCGGCCGCGGCGCCGTCCACGACCGCGGCGCCGATGATCCCCGGTCCGTCGACCTCAGCCACCGCGTATCCGACGAAGACGGTTCGGTTCCACACCGGCCAGGCGTCGGTCCACGTGGAGGGAGGAACGGTCGACGGGAAGCCCCTGGCGGCGACCGCGTTCACAGCCGCGCTCGACACCAGCTCGACGGATTCCTTCAATCCGAAGAGCGGCGAGTTCAACCTCCGCTGGGTCGATCAGAACGGTCA
>JBJMLP010000089.1:0-6045 GCA_045805245.1 Actinomycetota bacterium
CCGCGGCCGTTGCCGACGTGGAGGAGAGCGCGCTCGAGGAACCGACGCGGCTCCGCGACGTCCGCCGAGCGGCGGTAGTGGAGGAGCTGCTCGCGTCCGGGGCCCATCGAGTGCTGGACCTGGGATGCGGCAACGGGCGACTGTTGCGGGAGCTCCTCCAGCACGGCGAGTTCGAGGAGATCGTCGGCGTGGACGTCTCCTCCGCCGCGCTCGCCTCGGCGTCGAGGCGGCTGAAGCTCCAGGAGATGGCGCCGAAGCAGCGCGGGCGCGTGCGGCTGCTGCAGGGAGCGTTGACGTACCGCGACCGACGGCTCGCCGGTTACGACGCGGCCGCCCTGATGGAGGTGATCGAGCACCTCGATCCCGAGCGACTCGAGACGATGGAGCGCTCCGTGTTCGGCAGCGCCGCTCCGCGGACGGTGATCGTGACGACGCCGAACGTGGAGTACAACGCGCGCTTCGAGGGCCTCGCGCCGGCCGAGCTCCGCCACCGCGACCACCGATTCGAGTGGACCCGGGACGAGCTCGGCGCATGGGCGGAGGGCGTCGCGACGCGGAACGGCTACGAGGTGCGCCTCCGCCCGGTCGGCGAGGAGGATCCCGCGCTCGGCGCTCCCACGCAGATGGCGGTCTTCTCCAAGACGGGGGCGGAGTGAGCCAGACGATCCGGATCCCGGAGCTCTCCCTCGTCGTCCTCGCCGGAACGAGCGGCTCCGGAAAGTCGACGTTCGCCGCGAGGCACTTCAAGCGGACGGAGGTGATCTCCTCGGACTTCTGCCGCGGCCTCGTCGGTGACGACGAGAATGCGCAGGACGTCACGAAGCAGGCCTTCGAGGTGCTCCACTACATCGCCTCGAAGCGGCTGCAGCTCGGACGCCTCACCGTTGTCGACGCGACGAACACGCAGCCGGATGCGCGCAAGCCGCTCGTCCAGCTCGCGCGCGACCAGCACGTGCTTCCGGTGGCGGTCGTCCTCGATGTTCCGGAGAAGGTGGCGGTGGAGCGCAATCGTTCGCGACCCGACCGGACCTTCGGCGCGCAGGTCGTGAAGCGGCAGGCTGCCCAGCTCCGCCGCTCGATCGGCCGTCTCGAACGGGAGGGCTTCCGGCGGGTGGTCGTCCTCCGCGGCGCGGAGGCGATCGAGTCCGCCGAGATCGTCCGCGAGCGCGGCTGGTCGGACCGCTCAGACGAGCACGGCCCCTTCGACATCGTCGGAGACGTCCACGGATGCGCCGAGGAGCTCGCCGAGCTCCTGGAAACGCTCGGCTATTCGCGGAACGAAGCCGGCGCCTTGGAGCATCCTGGAAGACGCAAGGCAGTGTTCCTCGGCGACCTCGTCGATCGCGGTCCGGCGACGCCGGAGGTGCTACGAACGGTCATGGGCATGGTCGCTGCGGGCAACGCGATCTGCGTTCCCGGGAACCATGAGGTGAAGCTCGTCCGCGCGCTTCGCGGGCGCGACGTGCAGATCGCTCACGGTCTCGGCGAGTCGCTCGATCAGCTCTCGCGAGAGCCTGAGGCGTTCCGCGACGAGGTGGTGGAGTTCCTCGACAAGCTCGTCAGCCACTTCGTCCTCGACGACGGGAAGCTCGTCGTCGCGCACGCGGGCATGCGGGAGGAGATGCAGGGACGAGCCTCCAGTGCCGTCCGCGCGTTCGCCCTCTACGGAGAGACGACCGGCGAGATCGATGAGTTCGGGCTCCCCGTTCGCTATCCCTGGGCGGAGGACTATCGCGGTTCCGCGATGGTCGTCTACGGCCACACGCCCGTGCCCGCCGCGCAGTGGGTGAACAACACGATCGACGTCGACACGGGTTGCGTCTACGGCGGGCGGCTCACGGCGCTCCGGTATCCGGAGAAGGAGCTCGTTTCCGTCGCCGCGAAGCGCGTCCACTACGAGGCCGTCGGATCGAGAACGCTTCCTGCAGCAAGCGCCGACGATCGGTCCTCCGAAGGGGAGCTGCTCGACATCTCCGACGTCCTGGAGAAGCGAGGCGTGGAGACGCGCCTCCGCGGCCGTCTCTCCGTTCCGGAGGAGAACGCGGCCGCGGCCCTCGAGGTGATGAGCCGCTTCGCGGTCGATCCCCGGTGGATCGTCTACCTGCCACCGACGATGGCACCCACGGGAACGAGCGCGCGTCCCGATCTCCTGGAGCATCCGGCGGACGCGTTCGCGTCGTACCGTCGCGACGGCGTCGCGTCGGTGGTCTGTGAGGAGAAGCACATGGGGTCGCGCGCGATCGCGGTCGTCTGTCGCGATGCGGACGTCGCGGAGCGGCGCTTCCGCGTCCCGGACGCGAACGGCATCGTGTACACGCGCACGGGGCGCCGGTTCTTCGATATGGAGCTCGAGGCCGCGGTGCTCGAGCGGCTCCGCGACGCGATCGCCGCGGCCGGTCTGTGGGAGGAGCTCGAGACGGACTGGCTCGTCCTCGACGCGGAGGTGATGCCGTGGTCGCTCAAGGCGGAGGAGCTGGTCCGCGACCAGTACGCGGCCGTCGGAGCCGCGGGGACCGCGGCGCTGGACGCGGAGGTGATGCTGCTCGCCGCCGCCGCGGAGCGCCTTCCGGGTGCGACCGAGATCAGCGGAACGCTCGAGCGGACGCGGGCACGCTCCGATGCGGTACGCGCGTTCGTTAACGCCTATCGGCCGTACGTCTGGCCGGTCTCCTCGGTGAGCGACGTCCGCGTCGCCCCCTTCCAACTTCTGGCCGGCGAGGACGGAACGTTCCTCGCCCGGGAGCACGTGTGGCATCTGGCGATCGCCGATCGCCTCGCCGCCGCATGCCCCGAGCTCGTCGTTCCGACCGGGCACGTTGGGATGGACCTGGCCGAGGATGCGGGGGAGCAGGCCGCGACGTCGTGGTGGGAGGAGCTCACTCGCGTCGGGGAGGGGATGGTCGTCAAGCCCGCCGTGCCGATCACTCGCGGGAAGAAGGACCTCGCGCAGCCCGGCATCAAGGTGCGCGGTCGTGAGTACCTCCGCATCGTGTACGGGCCGGAGTACACGCTGCCCGGAAACCTCGAGCGGCTCCGCGAGCGAAGTCTGGGGCGCAAGCGCTCGCTCGCGCTCCGCGAGTTCGCCCTCGGCGTCGAGGCGCTCGAAAGGTTCGTGCGGGCAGAGCCCCTTCACCGCGTGCACGAGTGTGTGTTCGCGGTGCTCGCGCTCGAGAGCGAGCCCGTGGACCCGCGCCTGTAGGCTGCGCTGCCGTGGATCTCCTCCTGCGCAACGCACGTGTCTACACCGTCGATCCGGCGCGGCCGTGGGCGGAGGCCGTCGCGATCGATGGCGAGAGGATCGTCTGGGTCGGGAACGACGACGACGCGCCCGAGGCGGCGGACACGATCGACCTCGGAGGACGGCTGCTCCTTCCGGGGTTCGTCGACGCACACAATCACGTGCGGCTCGGCTCCGACCGGAATGCGGTGTCGTTGCGGAACGCGCGGACCCACGAGGAAGTCCGGAGCGCGATCGAGGTCTATGCCGCGGAGCATCCGGATCACGAGTGGGTCGTCGGCGAAGAGTGGAGCTACGCGGCGGCTCCGCAGGGTCGTCCGCCGAGATCGGAGGATCTCGACGGCGTCGCGGCCGGCAAGCCTGTGATGGTCCTCTCCTACGACGTGCACAACGTCTGGCTGAACACCGAGGCGATGAGACGGTTCGGGCTGTCCCGTGACACGCCGGAACTTCCGTTCGGCCGCTCGGAGATCGACGACGCCGGCGAGCCGACCGGGTACCTCCACGACTTCGCGGTGATGGGCCTCTCGCGCGCCGGCCACGCGATGCTTACGGAGCACGTCCGGCCGAACTTCGCCCCCGAGTCGCAATACCGGCGGCTCTTCTCCAGCCTCGACATGGCGATCGGGTTCGGCATCACCACCGTCGTGGAGCCGCAGAACTCCGTCGACGATCTCCCGCTGTTCGAGCGTGCCCGGGCGGAGGGTCGTCTCCGCTCCCGGCTGATCGCGGCCCTCTTCCATCCACGCGGCACGACGGCGGACGAGCTCGACGAGTTCGAAGCAGCCAAGCGCCGCTTCGGCGATGATCGCTTCCGGGTCGCGCCGATCAAGCTCTACATCGACGACGTCGTGGAACCGCACACGGCCGCGCTCTTCGAGCCGTACGCGGACGCGCCGGAAACGCGAGGCGACACCTTCTATCCGCCGGAGGAGTTCGCGGAGGTGATCACCGAGCTCGAACGGCGCGGGTTCCAGACGTTCACCCACGCGATCGGTGACCGCGGGATCCGCACGGCCCTTGATGCGATCGAGGCGGCACGACGCGCCAACGGTCCCGCCGACCGGCGGCACCAGCTCGTCCACGTCGAGATCGTTCAACCGGAGGATCTCGGACGGTTCGGCGAGCTCGGGGTCGTCGCCTGCATGCAGCCGCGTCACGCGGCTCCGGACATCGCTGATGTGTGGCGCGTCGCGGTCGGAAGGGAGCGCGAGGCGTACGCGCTCCCGTGGCGGAGTCTCGCGGCCGCCGGCGCGACGCTCGCGTTCTCCAGCGACTGGAACGTGGCGGAGATGGATCCGTTGGTCGGCATCTACAGCGCGGTGACCCGGGCCGACCTCCGCGGGAACGACGCGTGGGCAGAGCAGGAGACCGTGGATCTGCCCACCGCGATCTCCGCGTACACGATCGGGTCCGCCTACGCGAACTTCGCCGACGGCGACCGCGGCTCGATCACGCCGGGGAAATACGCGGACCTAGTGGCGCTCTCCCAGAACCTGTTCGAGATCGAGCCGTCGGAGTTCCTCGAGACGCGCGCGGAGCTCGTTCTGACCGGCGGGGAGATCCATCTCCGCGGTCTCTAAGGTCCGGGCCGTGTGGGGCCGCGGCTTCTCCGGGCGCCTCGAAGCAGCCACGCCCTAGGATTCCGCTGGTCATGGTGTGCCCCACGTGCGGAACCGAGAACCCGCCCGGCGCGAAGTTCTGTCTGGAGTGCGGGACGCGATTCCAGGCGACGGCGGCTGTGCCGGCGGAGGAGCGGCGTTTCGTCTCGATCCTGTTCGTCGACCTCGGGGGGTTCACGGAACGTTCCGACCGCGCCGACCCGGAGGACGTCCGTCGCACGCTCGTGCCGTTCCACGCGCGGGTGAAAGAGGACCTCGAGCGCTTCGGAGGGACGCTCGACAAGTTCATCGGAGACGCGGTGATGGGGGTCTTCGGTGCGCCCGTTGCGCACGAGGACGATCCCGTCCGCGCTGTGAGATGTGCGCTTCGCATCCTCGAGTCGATGGAGGAGCTCCGGAGCGACGATCCGGCGCTCGCCGTTCGCGTCGCCGTGAACACGGGCGAGGCGGTGGTGAGCTTCGGAAGCGGTCCTCAGGTCGGAGAGGCGGTCGCGGGCGACGTCGTGAACACCGCTTCGCGGATGCAGAGCCTCGCGCCGCACGGCTCCGTCGTGATCGGAGAGAGCACGCTCCGCGCCGTTCGGGACGCCTTCGACGTGGAGCTCCTTCCGCCGGCGGTCGTCAAGGGAAAGGCTGAGCCGCTCTCGGTGTGGCGCGTGCTGGGCGAGCGCTCCGGCGCCGCCGCGGACGTCCGTGCGACGAGCTTCGTCGGACGCGAGCAGGAGCTCACCCTTCTCCGACAGCGGTTCGATCGCGCGGTCGCCGGCCCCTCGTTCCAGGTCGTGACGCTGGTTGCGGAACCGGGGATCGGAAAATCGCGGCTCATCGCGGAGTTCCGCTCGCGGATCGGCGCCGTCCGGTGGCTCAGCGCTCGGTCGATGCCGTACGGCGAACAGGGAGTGTTCGAGCCGTTCGCGGAGATCCTCCGCGGCCTTGCAGGGATCGACCCCTCTCTCGGAGCGGCCGACGCGGAGGAACGCCTCGGCAACTTCGTCGCGCGCGTGGAACCCGACATGTCCGAGCGGCGATGGCTCGAGTCTCGCCTGCGTCCGCTGCTCGGGCTCGGCGGAGGGTCCGAGGAAACCATCTCCGTGGCGGAGACCGCGCAGGCGTGGGCTCGGGTGCTCTCCCCCGAGCCGGGTCCGCTGGTGCTGGAGCTCGAAGACCTCCATTGGGCCGACGACG
>JBJMLP010000090.1:0-3437 GCA_045805245.1 Actinomycetota bacterium
AGTGAGCAAGTGCACGGGCTGCTAGGTCGCTCCTAGCGCAGCAACGCTCCGAAGGGGCGGCGTCCCGGGTGGCGCCGCCCCTTCTGCGTCTCCCGCCGGATGCCGCCCGATGCCGCCGCGTGTAGCCTCGGGAAGCGCCGTCCCCGAGGAGGTCGAACGTGCCGACGATCGAGATGAAGACCGAGCTTCCCGGCCCGAAAGCGCGGGAGATCATCGCCCGCAAGGAACGCGTCGTCTGCGACCCGCTGGATCTCCACGTTCCGACGGTGATCGACTCCGCGAGCGGCGCCGCGTTCACCGACGTCGACGGCAACACGATGCTCGACCTCGCAGGCGGTCTCGGCTGCCATCTCGTCGGCTACTCCCATCCGAAGGTCGTGGAGGCGGTCACGCGCCAGGCCGAGCGCTTCTCCCACACGGACTTCTCCGTCGTTCCCTACGAGACCTATGTCGAGCTCGCGGAGAAGCTCGTGCGCCTGACCGGCGGCGGCGATCGGAAGGTGGCGCTGTTCAACGCCGGCGCCGAGGCGGTGGAGAACGCGATCAAGTTCGCGCGCGCGGCCACGGGTCGGCCGGCCGTGATCTGCTTCGAGGGAGGGTTCCACGGACGCACGCTCCTGACGATGTCGCTTACGAGCCGGGTGCATCCGTACAAGACCGGCTTCGGGCCCTTCGCTCCGGAGATCTACCGTCTGCCGTATCCGTACCCGTACCGGAGCCCCGATCCCGAACGTGCGGGACTCGACGCGATCGAGGCGAGCGATCGCGCGGTCACCACGGTGGTCGATCCGGACACCGTCGCGGCCGCGATCGTGGAGCCGGTCCAGGGGGAGGGCGGATTCGTCGTGCCGAACGCGGAGTTCCTGCCGAAGCTCGCGGAGCTCTGCCACCGTCACGGCATCCTGGTGATCGCCGACGAGATCCAGGCGGGGAGCGGCCGGACGGGACGTTTCCTCGCGAGCGAGCACTTCGGCTTCGAGCCCGACATCGTGATCCTCGCGAAGGCGCTGGCCGGCGGCTATCCGCTCTCCGCGGTCGTCGCGAGCGCGGAGATCATGGACGCGCCGGGTCCGTCCGCGATCGGTGGCACCTACGTCGGAAATCCCGTCGCGTGCGCGGCCGCGAACGCCGTTCTGGACGTGATCGAGGAGGAGGGCCTCCTCGAGCGTTCCGAACAGGTGGGGAAGGTCATCCGCTCGAGCTGGGAGGAGATCTCGCGCGACGTGCCCGAGGTTGGCGACATCCGCGGCATCGGGGCCATGATCGGTGTGGAGATGGTGCGCGACCGCGACTCCAAGGAGCCGGCGGGGGAGTACCTCTCCGCGTTCATGAAGGAGACCCAGAAGCGCGGCGTCGTCACCGTCTCCTGCGGCATCTATCACAACGTGTTACGGCATCTCCTCCCGCTCGTGATCACCGACGAGCAGCTGGAGGAGGCGCTCGGCGTGCTCGCCGATTCAGCCGTCGCGGCGCGCCACGAGCGGGCTCCCGTCGAGGAGACCGAAGGCGAGTAGCTCCTCCGAGCTCGCGGGCGTTCTGCCGTCCGTCCTCGCGGAGGAGTGCAAGCGTGTCTCCGCGACCGTGGACGTCTTGAGCGAGGAGGACTTCGCGCGGCCGACGCGCTGTCCGCCCTGGCGGGTCAAGGAGCTTCTCGCGCACATGTACCGCGACGTCGATCGCCTGGGAACGGCGCTCGCGGCTCCGTCCGATTCCCCCGCGCGGGAGGACGGCGTGAGCTACTGGAGGACCTACGATCCCGTCGCAGACGGGCCCGACATCGCCGACCGAGCGAAGGAGATCGCGGACGGATATGCGACCGGCGCCGACCTCGCGCGGGCGTTCGATGAGATGTGGCCCGGCCGGGTCGCCGCCGCGGGAGAAGCCGACCCGTCGAGATCCGTGCAGACCTTCGGACCGGTTCTCCGGCTGGACGAGTTCCTGAGGACACGCGTCCTCGAGCTCGTCGTCCATCGGTTGGATCTCCTGGAGGCGCTCGCGCGGGAACGAGAGGTCGATCCGGAAGCAGCAGCCATCGTCATCGCGGTGCTCGACGGTCTCCTCGGAGAAGGACCACCGGCCGCGCTCGGATGGACCGACGTGGAGTACATCGAGGCCGGCACCGGCCGCCGCCCGATCTCCGCGGAGGAGAGCTCGACGCTCGGGGAGTTCGCGCAACGATTCCCGCTCCTCGGATGAGCGCTCGCGGCCGGCGCGAACGCGCGGCAGCCCTCCTGGAGATCGGCGCGGAGGTCGTCGCCTGCCGGAAGTGCCCGCGCCTCGTCGCGTGGCGGGAGGCCGCCGCGGCCGCGCCGCCGAGGCGCTACGCGAGCGAGACGTACTGGGCCCGGCCGCTCCCCGGATTCGGAGATCCCGACGCGCGCGTGCTGATCGTCGGCCTCGCGCCGGCCGCGCACGGGGGGAACCGAACGGGGAGGATCTTCACCGGCGACCGATCAGGCGATTTCCTGTTCTCGGCGCTCCACCGCACCGGGTTCGCGAACCAGCCGACGTCGGAGCATCGCGACGACGGCCTGGAGCTTTTCGGCGCCTACATCGCGGCGGTGAACCGCTGTCCGCCGCCCGGGAACCGTCCGACGCCGCTCGAGCGCGACACCTGCCTGCCGTACCTCGTCCGGGAGCTGGAAACGCTCGAGCTCGTCCGCGTGATCGTGCCGCTCGGCGCGTTCGCGTGGGACGGAGCGCTCCGAGCCGCGGCGGCTCTCGGTCATCGGGTGAAACCGCGTCCGGCGTTCGGGCACGGGCGGGAAGCCGCGGTCGGGCCGTGGACGCTCCTCGGAGCGTTCCACCCGAGCCAGCAGAACACCTTCACCGGGAAGCTCACACCCGAGATGCTCGAGGACGTCTTCTCCCGGGCGCGGATGCTCGCTGAAGGCTAGGTCCGCACCGACCGGCCTTATCCTTGAGAGATGCGTGCCCACGGCGCTTTCCGCGTGCGCCCGAACAACGACGAGGACCGGCCGATCCGCAAGGAGACGGTCCGCCGCGTGGTCGCCACATTCCGGCCGTACCGTCGCAAGGTCTCCATCGTCGCGCTCGCGATCATCACCACCTCGATCTTGGGTGTCGTCAACCCGCTGCTGATCAAGCAGATCTTCGACAAGGCGCTGTTCGGCAACCCGCAGGCACCGGTCTCGGCGCGGTGTTCGGGCGGCCCCTGCCCGGACCTGCCGCTCCTGTATCGCTACGTCGCCCTGATGATCGCGATCCCGGTCGTCTCCGGCACGATCGGGATCGGTCAGACCTACCTCGCCAACCTGGTCGGGCTCCGCGTGATGCAGGACTTCCGCAACTCGCTCTACCGGCACCTCCAGTTCATGCCGCTGCGGTTCTTCACGACGACCCGCACGGGAGAGATCCAGTCTCGGCTCGCGAACGACGTCGGCGGCGTGCAGTCGGTCGTGACCGACACCGCCTCG
>JBJMLP010000091.1:0-3992 GCA_045805245.1 Actinomycetota bacterium
GATCGGGTAGCGACGGCCGAGCGGACCGGGCCTCCCGAGTCGCCGGCTCCTCAGAGTGGGAGCCGGCGACACGGCCGTCTCGGAGACCGCCTCTTCAGCGGCTCGACGGCCGTGCTCGCGGTCGGGCTCATCGCACTGCTGGCGCTGCTCCTCTACGTCCTCGGCGGGGACGGAGCGGAGGCGCTCGGCCGATACGGGCTGAGCTTCATCACCGGACGGGATTGGAATCCGGTCGCCGGGCGGGAGGAGTTCGGCGCGCTGCCGTTCATCTTCGGCACCATGGTGACGTCGGCGATCGCCATCGTGCTCGCCGTTCCGGTCGCGGTGGGGCTCGCCGTTCTGCTCAACGAATCCAGCACCGGCTGGCTCCGCGCGCCGCTCGCGACGTTCGTGGACCTCCTCGCGGCGATCCCGAGCGTCGTCTACGGACTCTGGGCGCTCTTCGTCCTGAAGCCGGTGTTCGACCACCACTTCGAGCCGTTCCTGCAGAGCACGATCGGCAAAGTCCCGGTCGTCGGAGCGCTCTTCGCCGGAAACCCGAACGGAGGGGATCTCCTGACGGCAGGCGTGATCCTCGCGATCATGATCCTGCCGATCGTCACGGCCGTCAGCCGCGAGGTCATCTCCGTCGTGCCGCGAGACCTGCGCGAGGGTGCGAAAGCGCTGGGTGCGACTCGGTACGAGACGATCCGCATGGCGGTGCTGCCGTACGCGAGGAGTGGCATCGTCGGCGCGAGCGTCCTCGGCCTCGGACGCGCGCTCGGAGAGACGATCGCCGTCGCGATGGTGATCGGCGGCGGACGCCACATCGGGTTCTCCCTCTTCGGCCAGGCGTCCACGATCCCCTCGGTGATCGCGAGCGAGTTCCGCGAGGCGACGAGCGACATCCATCGGTCCGCGTTGATGGCGCTGGCACTGGTCCTGATCACGATCGCGTTCCTGATGGCCGTGATGTCGCGGCTCCTGGTCCGCCGGACCGAGAAGATCCTCTCCGGAGGGGACACCGAGGTCGCGGGCATCGCACCCGCGCTGGAGTCGAACTGATGCGCGGGCCGGAGATGGACCGTTGATCGCCGCCACCGCCACGCGACCGGCGGGGATCTCGGGCGCCCGGAAGGCGAAGGATGTCGGCTTCACCGCGTTCATGTGGCTCTCGGCGGCCCTCGCGCTGATCCCGCTCGTGATCATCACGGCGTACGTCGTGAGCCGGGGATGGCACGCGCTCTCGGTCAACTTCTTCACGAAGGAGCCGGCGGGCCCCCTCGACGCCTCGTCGGGCGGCATCGTCCAGTCCTTCATCGGCACCGGCATCATCGTCGGCATCGCCGCGCTGATCTCGATCCCGCTCGGCCTGCTCACGGCCGTGTACCTCTCCGAGTACGGGAGCGGGAAGCTCGCGTCGGTCGTTCGCTTCGTCGCCGAGACGCTCCTCTCCACCCCGTCGATCGTTGCGGGCGCGTTCATCTGGGCAGTGTTCGTCGTGACGACGGGACACTTCTCGGCGATCGCGGGGTCGTTGTCCCTCGCGGTCCTGATGTGGCCGATCATCGTTCGTGCCACCGAGGAGATCCTCCGTCTGGTGAGCTCGGACCTGCGGGAGGGTGCGCTCGCGCTCGGCGTTCCGCGTTGGAAGGTCGTCCTGCGCATCGTGATCCCGACCGCGGGCGCCGGGATCCTCACGGCGATCATGCTCGCGGTGGCGCGCGGCATGGGAGAGACCGCGCCGATCCTGCTGACCGCGCTCGGGAACGACTACGTCAACACGAACCCGACCCAACCGACGGACGCGGTGCCGCTCCGCATCTACAACTACGCCCGCACGCCGGTGGAGGCGCTTCACGGGTTCGCGTGGGGAGGCGCAGTTATGCTGCTCTTGGGGGTATTGGTCCTATCGATATCAGCGAGACTCTTGTCGGCCCGGCAACAGCGAAGGATGGGCTGAGGCGCTTGGAAGCCTCCGGTCTCAACGCGTGGTTCGGAGCCAAGCAGGTCCTGTGTGAGGTCAACGCATCCGCGGACACCGGCGCGGTGACCGCGATCATCGGTCCGTCCGGCTGCGGGAAGTCCACGCTCCTGCGTTGCCTGAACCGCATGCATGAGGAGGTCCGGGGGGCTCGCGTCTCCGGCAAGGTGTTGTTCGACGGCCAGGACATCTACTCGGCGGACACCGATCCGGTGGACATCCGTCGTCGGATCGGGATGGTCTTCCAGCGCGCGAACCCGTTCCCCACGATGACCGTTCTCGACAATGCCGTCGCAGGATTGAAGCTCGGCGGCCGCCTCTCCAGGTCGGAGCTTCAGGAGCGGGGGCAACGTGCGCTCGAGCAAGCCGGCCTCTGGGACGAGGTGAAGGACCGCCTCGGCGATCCTGGAGCGCGGCTCTCCGGTGGCCAGCAGCAGCGCCTGTGCATCGCGAGGGCGCTCGCGGTGGAGCCCGAGGTGCTCTTGATGGACGAGCCGGCTTCCGCCCTCGACCCCGCCTCGACGCTGCGGATCGAGCAGCTCATCGCCGAGCTGAAGGAGTCGTATACGGTCATCATCGTGACGCACAACATGCAGCAGGCCGCGCGGGTGTCGGACTGGACGCTGTTCATGCTCTACGGCGAGGTGGTGGAGTTCGGTCCGACGCAGAAGATGTTCACGCGGCCCGACGACAAGCGAACCGAGGATTACGTCACCGGGCGGTTCGGCTGATGCAGGAAACCCGGCAGGCCTTCCACGACGAGCTCGCGGCGATGGAGGCGGAGGTCATCTCCCTCGGCGAGCTTGCGGAGCGATCGGTCGGCCGCGCTACCGACGCTCTCGTCCGACGCGACGATGAGCTGGCTCGTGAGGTGATCGCCTCCGACGACGCGATCGACGCGATCTATCTCGACCTCGAGCGACGCGTCCTCAGCCTCCTCGCGACCCAGACGCCGGTGGCGAGTGACCTCCGGCTCGTCTCGGCCATCATGCACATCAACCTCCATCTCGAACGCATCGGCGACATGGCCGTGAACATCGCGAAGATCGCGCTGGCGGTGCGCGACCTTCCGGGAAGCTCCACCGTCGTTTCGCATCTCCAGGAGATGAGCGACGTCGTCCGGCCGATGATCCGACTGTCGCTGGAGGCGTTCGCCAGGCGGGACCTCGAGCTCTGTCTGCGCCTGCCGCAGATGGACGACCCCGTCGACCGTCTCAACATGGGCATGTACAAGGAGGTCGCGGCGCTGAGCGCCGATCCCGACCGGCTCGAGTGGGGGCTGCGGATGAACGTCGTCGCCCGTCAGCTCGAGCGGGTCGGAGATCACGCCGTCGACATCGCGGAGCAGGTCGGTTTCCTCCTCACCGGAGAGTTCAGGGAGTTCACGGATGCTTCCCACCCAGTCGAAGCGGTCCAGTCAACGGATGCCGACTGAGCGGACGGCCCACGTCCTCGTCGTCGAGGATGAGGCGTCGCTCTCGGATTCGATCCGCTACAACCTCGAGCGCGAGGGATTCACGGCGGTCGTCGCCGCCGACGGGGTCCGCGCGCTGGAACGCTTCCGCGCGGAGCCGTTCGCGCTCGTGATCCTCGACCTCATGCTGCCGGAGCTCTCCGGCCTCGACGTCTGCCGCGCGATCCGCGCCGAGTCCGACGTTCCGATCATCATGGTCACGGCCAAGGACTCGGAGGCCGACAAGGTGACGGGGCTCGAGCTCGGCGCCGACGACTACGTCACCAAGCCGTTCTCGATCCGGGAGCTGATCTCTCGCGTGCGCGCGAACCTCCGCCGCACCCAGCCGCGTGTTGCGGCGGGCGAGGTGGAGGTCCTCACCGGCGGGCCGGTCGAGATGGACGTCGCGACCCACGAGGTCCGGGTCTCCGGCGAGGACGTCGCCCTTCCGCCGAAGGAGTTCGAGCTGCTCGCGCGCATCAAGGCCATCTTCCGGCGCCTCCACCATGGCAAGACCGTCGAGGAGATCATCGGCATCGGCGGCGGCGAGGTGAACGTCAAGAAGCACACCCTCAC